>CAVGEP010000066.1:0-7877 GCA_963628105.1 Alistipes communis | reverse complement strand
AAAAGTATTGGCGCTTGCGCTTGCGCTGCTCGTTGCATTTGCAATGATGCCGGCAGCAGGCTTTGCGGCCGAAACCGCAGCGAATACCGGCGCTTCAGCAAGCACAACCGCTGCTGCAAAGTCAAATGACATCGTCATTTTGGGAACCAGCGACGTACATTGCGGAATCGATCAAAACATCGGCTACGCGGGACTTGCGGCTTACAAAAAAGCCATGGAGGACAAGTATAACTATGTTGCCCTTGTGGATGCCGGAGATGCGATCCAGGGCGACACCATCGGAACCCTGTCAAAGGGAGAGTACATCGTTGACATCATGAATGAGGTAGGATACGATGTTGCAGTTCCGGGCAACCATGAATTTGACTACGGCATGGATCAGTTCATTAATGTGATTGCTAAAAAAATGAAGGCGACTTATGTTTCTGCGAACTTTATCAAAGATGGCAAAACTGTTTTTGAGCCATACAAGATCATGACCTTCGGAGACAAGAAGGTGGCTTTCGTTGGAATCAGCACGCCGGAAACCTTGACGGCATCAAGACCGACCAATTTCCAGGATAAGGACGGCAATTACATCTACGACTTCTGTAACGACACTACAGGCGAAAAGCTCTACAAAGCTGTTCAGACAGCGGTGGACGCCGCGAAGAAAGACGGTGCAAATTATGTGGTAGCTATTGCCCACCTGGGCGATGATGAGGCAAGCGCTCCGTGGACTTCCATGGATGTACTTAAGAATACAAGCGGAATCGACGTTTTGCTGGACGGACACGCTCACAGCACACTGGTGAAAAGCGTTAAGAACAAAGCCGGCAAGAGCATCCAAATGGTGGCTACGGGAACAAAACTGGAAAATATAGGCAAGATCGTCATTGCCGAGAACGGAGCCATCTCTGCCGAATATGTAACCGGTGAAGTGGCAAAGGATAAGGACAGCGAGACAACAAAATTTATAGATAGCATCAAGGCAAAATATGCAGCTCTTGAAAGTAAAGTAGTCGCAACCTCAAAGGTTGACCTTGTGGCCACAGACGCAGACGGCAACCGAATCGTAAGATATGGAGAAACAAACCTGGGCGATCTGTGCGCAGACGCATATAGAGCTATAACGGGTGCCGACATCGCATTTGCAAATGGCGGAGGAATCAGGGTTAGCATTCCAAAGGGCGATATTACATACGGACAGATCATCGCGGTACACCCATTCGGCAATATGATTAGCGTGGTCGAGGCTACGGGACAGCAGATTCTGGATGCGCTCGAATTAGGCTCAAAGGATGTGGGAGCGGGCGAGAATGGCGGATTCCTGCAGGTTTCCGGCATAACCTATACCATCAATTCTATGATTAAATCTTCTGTCGAGGTCAACGAAAACGGAGAATTCGTAAAGGTAGCAGGAGCATACAGGGTAAGCGATGTAAAGGTTGGCGGAGAGGATTTGCAGCTTGATAAGACATATAGCCTCGCTTCCAACAATTATCTGCTGGCTAGTGGCGGAGACGGCTATGTGATGTTCAAGGAAAGCAAGGTTCTTCAGGACGAGGTTATACTCGACAACCAGGCTTTGATTAACTATATCCAGGATAATCTGGGAGGTGTCGTAGGCGACCAATATGAAAGGATCCAGGGAAGAATCAAGATTTTGTCAAACGATCTTCTGACAGAGCTCAGCGAAAAACTGGCTGTTGCAGAATATGAGTGCAAGGTAAGCGCAAAGTCTAAGACAAAAGCCGTGAAACTTTCTTGGAACGCATGCGCTGCTGACGGCGTAAAGTACCAGATTTACAAATCGACCAAGGCTACAAAGGGCTTCAAGAAAGTCATCACCACAAGCAAGACCACCTATACCGCAAAGAAGCTCACAAAGGGCAAGACCTATTACTTTAAGGTAAGAGCGGTCAAGACCATCAGCGGCAGGTCCTACTACGGACATTGGTCAACCGTTGTGGCGAAAAAGGCCGCATAAGACCGGGCGTTAGGTAAGTGACACGAAAAAAGAAATCGAAAATCGTTTTCATAATAGGCGCATCCAAAAGGGTGCGCCTATTGATTTTCTTGAAAAAAACGAAACGCCAATGTGCGTGTGAGAAAAACGCCCCGCCAAAGCCTTGAAAAACCTAAAAAACACCTCTCAAAAAAGTTTGAAATTCTGCGAAAAATTTTTCAAAAAACTCTTGCCAAGCCCGGCAACTTGATGTATACTTATAAGGCTTGCTTAAGGCGATGAAACGGGAAGTTGCTGAGCTATCAGGTAATTTCCGTGGAGAATTGTCCCCACAAGATGGGGGCGAAGGGATTCGCCTGATTTTTGCTTTATGCGTAACTGTAGGAAACGCACGGGCGCGTGTACGAATAAGCAAGAACGGCTGCACGCATTGAAATCAAGGCATTTGAACCCCTTGTACAAGCATAGCGAAAACAGTACAAAAATTTATTTCAGGAGGAAAACAATGAGCGAATTACAAAAAATCAGAATTAAGCTGAAGGCTTATGACCACGCGTTATTAGACCAGTCCGCTGCCAAGATCGTCGAGACGGCGAAAAAGACAGGCGCAGATGTTTCAGGTCCGATTCCGCTGCCTACAGAAAAGGAAGTCGTAACAATCTTGAGAGCTGTTCACAAATACAAGGACAGCAGAGAGCAGTTCGAACAGAGAACTCACAAGAGACTCATCGACATCACAAACGCAACGCTGAAGACAACCGACGCTTTGACCAAGCTCGACCTGCCGGCAGGCGTTGACATCGAAATCAAACTCTAATCCGAGAGAAAGTTTGAAATCGAACCAATAAGTTGAAAGGGACCTTCCCTTAGTATGAATCCGCCGCGTGAGAAGGCAGCTGCAAAACCGTGGCCCAACCTGTGGGGCCCCCGAAAAGCGAAGCTTTTTGGGGAAAGGAGGAGCAGCGGAGCGCGTGAGCGTGCGTGATGCAGCACGCGAAAACAGCGAAGCTTGCGACGACGCGATTCCAATGTAAGACAAGGAGAAAAAATATGAAAACAATCTTAGGAAAAAAGATGGGCATGACCCAGATTTTCGATGAAGACGGAAATGTGATTCCGGTAACGGTCATCGAAGCAGGCCCGGAAGTTGTAACTCAGGTAAAGACTGTTGAAACAGACGGTTACAACGCAGTACAAGTTGGTTTTGAAGACCAGAAACCACAGAGAGTCAACAAACCTTTGACAGGACATTTCGAAAAGGCCGGAGTTACTCCGAAGAAGCATTTGGCTGAATTCAGAATCGAAGACGGCGAAAGCTACGAAGTAGGACAGGTAATCACCGTTTCCGATTTCGAAGTTGGCAAGAAGCTTGACATCACAGGCACTTCCAAAGGTAAGGGAACTCAGGGTAACATCAAGAGACACGGACACCACAGAGGCCCTATGAGCCACGGTTCCAAGCATAAGAGACTTGCAGGCGCACTTGCGGCAGGTACTTATCCGTCAAGAGTATTCAAGGGCAACGCAGGCCCGGGAAGAATGGGTAGAGACACCGTTACCGTTCAGAACGTGGTTTTAGTAAAAGTTATCGAAGAGAGAAACCTTATGCTGGTTAAGGGCGCAGTACCGGGAAACAAAGGCGGACTGGTTCGCGTTCAGTATGCAGTAAAAGGTCAGGACAAATAACAGACTTTCGGAAAGGAGGAAGCACAAATGGCAAAAGTAACAATGCTCAACATGGCAGGAGCTGAAGCCGGAACAATCGAATTAAACGACGGTATTTTCGGAATCACTCCAAACGAAAACGCTGTTCACGCAGTAGTAAAAAACTACTTAGCTAACCAAAGACAGGGCACCCAGTCGGCAAAGACAAGAGGCGAAGTCAGAGGAGGCGGTAGAAAGCCTTTCAGACAAAAAGGAACAGGTCGTCACAGACAAGGTAGCTCAACAGACCCGTCACAGATCGGCGGCGGCGTTGTATTCGCACCGAAGCCTCGCGACTACAGATATACATTACCTAAGAAATTAAGAAGACTCGCAATGAAGTCGGCACTTTCCTCAAAGGTATTGGAGAAGGAGATCATCGTACTGGATGAACTCAAATTCGAAGCACCGAAGACCAAAGAAATGATCAAAGTGCTCGAAAATGTCAAGGCAGGCAGAAAAGCTTTGATCGTTATGGCTGAAAAGGACGAAAACGTAGTAAGATCCGCAGCCAACATCCCGGGAGTAAGAACTGCTCTCGTAGGAACAATGAACGTTTACGAAATCGTAAATCACGAAAGCTTCATCGTAACCCAGGAAGCGGTTAAGAAGATCGAGGAGGTGTACATCTAATGAAAACAGCATACGACATCATTTTGACACCTGTTATTTCTGAACAGTCCATGGACGTGGCCGTAGACAAGAAGTACACTTTCAAAGTAGCAACAGACGCAAACAAGACTCAGGTCAAGAGAGCTGTTGAAGAAATCTTCGGTGTTGAAGTAGCAAAAGTAAACATTATGAACTATGACGGTAAAGTAAAAAGAATGGGAAGAAACGTGGGCAGAACCGCTGCTTACAAAAAAGCAATCGTAACCCTTACTGCTGGCAGCAAGGAAATCGAATTCTTCCAAGGACTATAATATAGGAGGTCAAACAAATGGGAATTAGAAAATATAATCCAACTACTCCTGGTCTTAGAGGTATGACAGTTTCCACATTCGAAGAGATCACAACCTCAACGCCTGAAAAGTCCTTGACTGTAACGCTCAAAAAGCACGCAGGAAGAAACAACAGAGGCAAAATCACTGTTAGACATCAGGGCGGCGGCACAAGACCGAAATACAGAATCATCGACTTCAAGAGAACAAAGGACGATGTTCCTGCAACGGTAGCTACCATCGAATACGATCCGAACAGAAGCGCAAACATCGCACTCCTTGTTTATGCGGACGGCGAAAAGAAATACATCCTCGCTCCAAAGGGACTTACCGTTGGACAGAAGGTTGTATCCGGTCCGGGAGCCGACATCGTTGTCGGAAACGCGCTTCCGATCGCAAACATTCCGGTTGGTACAATCATCCACAATGTTGAGCTTAAGCCCGGCAAAGGCGGTCAGCTTGCAAGATCCGCAGGAAACGGCGCTCAGCTCATGGCAAAGGAAGGAGATTACGCACAGGTAAGACTTCCGTCCGGCGAAGTTAGAAAGATCAGCATGAGATGCAGAGCCACCATCGGCGAAGTCGGAAACGGCGACCACGCAAACATCCAGATCGGTAAAGCAGGCCGTAAGAGACACATGGGCGTAAGACCTACCGTAAGAGGTTCCGTAATGAACCCTAACGATCACCCACATGGCGGTGGTGAAGGCAGAGCCCCTGTCGGCCGCAAGAGCCCGGTTACTCCTTGGGGTAAACCTGCTCTCGGATACAAGACGAGAAAGAAGAACAAACCTTCAAACAAATATATCGTAAAGAGAAGAAATGAAAAATAGTAGGAAGGAGCAAGGATAATGAGTAGATCACTGAAAAAAGGTCCTTTCGTAAACGCTAAGCTGCTGAAGGCTATCGAAGAACTCAATGCGGCTAACGATAAGAAAGTTATCAAGACATGGTCAAGACCATCCACAATATTCCCGCAGATGGTGGGACACACTATCGCAGTGCATGACGGCAAGAAACATGTTCCTGTATATATCACAGAAGACATGGTAGGACACAGACTTGGAGAATTTGCTCCTACGAGAAACTACAGAGGTCACGCTGCTGACAAATCATCAAAGGTAAAGAAATAAGAAAGGAGATAATGAGAAATGGAAGCAAAAGCAGTTTCTAAATACGTGAGAATGTCTCCTATCAAGCTGAAACCGATTACTGATTTGGTAAGAGGCAAGGACTTAAACGAGGCATTGAACATCTTAAAGTTCACCCCGGGCAAAGGTTCAGAAATCGTAGAAAAGGTTGTTAAATCGGCAGCAGCAAATGCCGAAAACAATTTCGACATGAATCCGGACAACTTATATGTTGCAGAAGTATATGCTAACCAGGGCCCGACCATGAAGAGATGGAGAGCCGGTTCACAGGGCAGAGCATCAATCATCTTAAAGAGATCAAGCCACGTAGGCGTGACTCTTAGAGAGAAAGAATAGGAGGTTCACTAATGGGTCAGAAAGTTAGTCCACATGGTTTGAGAGTGGGCGTTATAAAAGACTGGGATTCCAAATGGTATGCAGATAAAGCTAACTTTGCAGACTACCTTGTAGAAGACAACAAAGTAAGAGAATATGTAAAGAAAAAATTATATGTTGCCGGAGTTTCAAAGGTTCTTATTGAAAGAGCAGCAGAAAATAAAATCAGAGTCATCGTTCTTACCGCAAAGCCGGGCATGGTGATCGGAAGATCCGGAGACGGCATCGAAGTCCTCAAAAAGGACATCAAGAAGATGACCGGTAAAGAAGTTGACATTTCAATCGAAGAAGTAAGAAGAGCAGAGCTTGACGCACAGCTTACCGCAGAGAGCATCGCTCAGGCACTCGAAAGACGTGTATCCTTCAGAAGAGCGATGAAGCAGGCTATCGGAAGAACCATGAAAGCAGGTTCCAAGGGCATCAAGGTTCTTTGTTCCGGAAGACTGGGCGGCGCCGAAATCGCAAGAAGCGAAAAGTACAGCGAAGGCAACGTTCCGCTTCACACTTTGAGAGCAGACATTGACTACGGATTCGCAGAAGCCGACACCACTTACGGCAAGATCGGCGTTAAGGTTTGGATCAACCACGGCGAAATTCTTGACAAGGGCCTCAAGAGCGCAGTTCCAGAAGAAAAGCGCGAAAAGAGAGAAAGAAGACCTAAGAAGGACGGCGAAAGACGCGAAAGAAGAAATGGCGGCGAAAGACGCGAAAGACGCGATCGCAACGATCGTCAGGAGGCGCCTAAGGCAGTAAATCCAAGAGTAAGAAAGACTCCGAAGATTGAAGCAAAGCCGCAAGTTGAAGAACAAGTTGAAGCTGTAGAAGTTGCAGAAACAACTGAAGCATAAGCATACGGAAAGGAGGAACGAAAGCCATGTTAATGCCAAAGCGCGTTAAACACAGAAGAGTTCACAGAGGAAGAATGAAAGGCGTTGCAACCAAGGGTAATACGATTACCTACGGCGCATACGGATTGGTTGCACAGGAATGTGGATGGATCACTTCTAACCAGATCGAAGCTGCTCGTATCGCTATGACCAGATCGATCAAAAGAGGTGGTAAAGTATATATCAAAATTTTCCCGCACAAGTCGGTTACCAAGAAGCCTGCCGAAGTACGTATGGGTTCCGGTAAAGGTGCTCCTGAGTACTGGGTAGCAGTAGTTAAGCCAGGTAGAGTAATGTTCGAAATCGAGGGCGTTTCCGAAGAAAAGGCTAGAGAGGCTATGAGACTTGCTTCTCACAAGCTCCCGGTTAAGTGCAAATTTGCCATCAAAGAAGAAGCAGCAAAGGGTGGTGAAGCATAATGGAATTGAAAAAGATGAGAGAAATGACAGCGGTTGAACTCAATACTGAGCTTGATAGCATGAAAAAGGAATTGTTCAACTTGAGATTCCAGCATGTTACGGGACAGCTTGAGAACCCTGTAAAGATGAGAGAATTAAAGAGAAATATCGCAAGAGTAAAGACAATTCTCAAAGAAAAAGAATTGCAGGCTTAGTAGGAAGGAGGATGTACTATGGCAGTTGAAAGAAATAGAAGAAAAACTAAAGTCGGTGTTGTTGTATCCGATAAGATGGACAAGACTGTAGTTGTTGCAATCGAAGACTTCGTAAGACATTCCCTTTACGGAAAAGCTGTAAAGAGAACGAAAAAAGTCAAAGCTCACGATGAAAACAACGAATGCCAGATTGGCGATAAAGTAAGAATTATGGAAACAAGACCTCTGTCCAAGGATAAGAGATGGAGACTTGTGAAC
>CAVGEP010000065.1:0-7948 GCA_963628105.1 Alistipes communis | reverse complement strand
TTCCTAATGTTTGCACAGAAGGCACACACGTCCTCAGAAGAAGATATGTGTGCTTTGCTTTTTTTGAGAATTTATTCGAGAATCGTGGGATATGGAGAAAAATTTATTTATCTAAACTTGATTTGATTAGATAATTCGAAATTCTGAACTTGATTTGATAAGATAATTCGAAATGAGGTGACCATAATGACTTTAGAAGAATTTTTCCGGGAGCATCCGAAGGTTGCCATCGCCTTTTCCGGTGGGGTTGACTCCTCGTATCTACTCTATGCGGCAAAAAAATATGCCAAGGCGTTTTGCGCATATTATGCGAGCTCCGAGTTTCAGCCTGCATTCGAGGCGGAGGACGCAAGGCGGCTTGCAAAGGAGCTTGATGCTCCGCTAAAGGTTCTCGATCTCAGCATATTGGAGGAGCCGCGAGTTTGCGAAAATCCCGCTGACCGCTGCTACTATTGCAAGACGGCGATTTTTACGGCGATCACAAGGGCGGCGGCATCGGACGGGTTTTCGGTAATCCTGGACGGCACAAACGCATCCGACGATGTGGCTTCGAGGCCGGGGATAAAGGCTCTTAGAGAGCTTTCGGTGCTTTCGCCTCTGCAGGAATGCGGCCTGACAAAGGATGCGATTAGGGCAGCCTCCCGTGAGGCAGGACTGTTTACCTGGGATAAGCCGGCTTATGCGTGCCTTGCTACGAGAATCAAGACGGGCGAGCCCATCACCGCTGACAAGCTAAAAAAGGTCGAGGCGTCGGAATCGTTTCTCTTTGGCCTTGGCTTCAGCGACTTTCGGGTCCGCAGCGAGAGCGGAAATGCAAAGATACAGCTCAGAGAAAAGGACCTTCCGCTGCTTTTGGAATGTCGGCAGGAGATTTTAGAAAAATTGGGTAGATACTACAATTCCATTGTTCTTGATTTGGAGGTGCGAGGATGAATACAGAAATAAGAAGCTTGCTTACGGCGCTTGCCGAAGGCAGCATTTCCGTGGATGAGGCGATGCTGAAACTAAAGATCAAGCCGTTCGAAGACATCGGATATGCGAAGGTGGATATGCACCGCAAGCTGCGTCAAGGCGCGGCTGAGGTTATCTACGGGGCGCAAAAGACGCCTGCGCAGATCATCGGAATTGCCTCTACGATGCTGAATGCCGGGCAGGACAGAATACTGATTACCCGGATTTCTCCCGAGGCAGCGGAGGAAGTGAGCAAGGTTCACGCTTTGCAATACTATCAGGAGGCACGCTGCGGGGTGATCGGCTCCATACCAGAACCCGATGGAATCGGTAAAATCGTCATTGCCACAGGCGGCACCTGCGACATCCCCGTTGCGGAGGAAGCGGCGCTCACGGCTATGGTTCACGGAAACGAGGTCGTAAGGCTCTATGATGTCGGAGTTGCGGGCCTGCACAGGACCCTTGCGCATCTTGAGGATATCATGGACGCGAGCGTTATCATCGCCATCGCAGGGATGGAGGGAGCGCTTGCAAGCGTTCTCGGTGGTCTTTGCGACTGTCCGGTTATCGCGGTGCCTACCAGCGTGGGCTACGGTGCTTCCTTTCACGGGCTTTCGGCGCTGCTTTCCATGCTGAATTCCTGCGCCAGCGGCGTTTCGGTGGTGAACATCGACAACGGTTTCGGTGCAGGCTACCTTGCGAACATGATCAATCATCCGAATATAGAAAGATGCAAATAATATTACAAATAGAAAAGCAAATTGACGGCCGGAAGAAAGCCCGATAATACAGATAGAAAGAAAGAAAGAAAGATAGATAGATAGCACAACAGAAAGGTCAGCAGGAAGTCCGGCAAAAGACAAAACGCAGAAGGTCTGAATGCTGAATACGGTAAGAAAAATGAAGACTTTGTATATTGATTGCGGCATGGGAGCCGCGGGGGATATGCTCTCGGCAGCTTTGCTGGAGCTGGTTCCCGAAAAGGAAAAATTTGTTGAGGAGCTAAACGCTCTGGGTATCCCCGGCGTGGTTTATAGTGCCCGGCCCTCCGAAAAATGCGGAATCACCGGCACGAGAATGGTTGTAAAGGTAAACGGCGAGGAAGAAGAAAGCTGCGACGGTCATCACCACCATGAGCATGGGCATTGTCACGATCACGAACACGAGCATCACCACGAGCACGAGCACGAACATTCGCATCATCACCACTCGCACAGTAGCCTTGCGGACATCGAGCATATCGTGTGCGAGCATCTGCCCCTTTCGGCAAAGGTGAAGGCAGACATTATGGCAGTATATAGGCTGATTGCCGAGGCGGAGAGCCGCGCCCACGGAGTCCCGGTAACGGAAATCCACTTCCACGAAGTAGGGACGATGGATGCTATCGCCGACATTACGGCGGTCTGCCTGCTGATGGAAAGGCTGGCGGCAGATGAAGTCGTTGTCTCCCCTATCCATGTAGGCAGCGGCAGGGTCCACTGCGCCCACGGAATCCTTCCGGTTCCGGCGCCCGCAACGGCATATATCCTGAAGGATGTGCCGATCTACGGCGGCGAGATACAAGGCGAGCTTTGCACCCCTACCGGGGCGGCGCTGCTTAAGCATTTTGCAAATCGTTTCGGAGATATGCCTGTGATGAAGCCAAAGTATATTGGCTATGGCATGGGAAAGAAGGATTTTGAGGCGGCAAACTGCGTGAGGGTGATTCTAGGTGAAAGAGAAGCTGGAAAAAGCGCAAGCCCCGCAGGGGCGGAGAGTGCAATCGCCGCAGCAACGAGTAAAACAGAAGATGTCATCTGCGAGCTTAGCTGCAATCTCGACGATATGACAGGCGAGGCGCTCGGGTTCGCAATGGAAAGGCTTTTCGAGGCCGGGGCACTTGATGTTTATACCGTTCCCATCGGCATGAAAAAGTCTCGCCCCGCGGTGATGCTCTGCGCGATGTGCCGCGATGAGGACAAGGGAAGGCTGATCGAGGCGATATTTCGCCATACGAATACCATCGGCATCCGCGAAAATCTCCTCCGTCGCTACGTTCTCAGCCGCCGCACGGAGACGGTAGAAACCAGCCTCGGGCAGATTCGCTGCAAGATTTCTTCGGGATATGGAATAGAACGCAGAAAATATGAGTATGACGACATCTGCCGCATAGCCGAGGAAAAGGGGCTTTCGATGAGCGAAGTTCTATCCGAAATCTCCGACAAGTAGGCAGGCATTTGAGTGCGGCATTGCTCATAAAAGCCAGCAACAAAATTGCGATGGAATATAAGAAGATTATGAATATGATGTCAAAAATACAACCGATACCAAAGATAGCATCCCAAGCGGATGTGCGAGCAAAATCCCAAGGGAAGAAATCTCTTGCGCTCCTACTTGCCCTCTTTCTTGCGGTCTGCATCACAGGCTGCGGCAGCGATGCGAGCGGCGGGAACATACAAAAGGACAGCGTGGTGATTGCGGTGGGTCAGGAGCCGGATAGCCTCGACCCGATTCAGGGCTGGGGGCACGGCAACTACCCCATCGTCCAAAGCACCCTCATAAAATACAATTCGGAGCTTGCCTTCGAAAACGACCTCGCTGCGGATTATTCCCTGTCGGAGGACGGCCTTACCTGGACCTTTACTCTACGCGGCGACGCCTATTTCACCGACGGCGAAAGGGTAAGGGCAGAAGATGTAGTCTTTACGCTGGAGGAGGCAAAGGCGGCAAAGAGCGCCGTTGACCTTACATATGTTGAGAGCGTTTCGGCGGCAGATGATTCCACGGTAGTAATCGAGCTTTCGGAGCCGACTTCCATTTTGCTGAATACCTTGGCATCCGTTGGAATCGTACCGAAACACGCTTATGACGAAAATTACGGCAGGAACCCCATAGGCTCGGGCCCATATAAATTTGTGGAATGGACGTCGCAGGAGCAGATACTCCTTGCTGCAAACGAAGAATATTACGGAAAGAAGCCATCGATAAAAAATGTTACCGTCGTATTTATGTCGGAGGATGCGGCTCTGGCGGCGGTACAGGCTGGAAAGGTGGATGTGGCGTATTCCAGCGCAACCCTTGGAAATACGGAGGTCAGCGGCTACCATGTGGAGGCCCTTACCTCCGCGGACAACCGGGGCTTTACCCTGCCCATGGAGCCTGCTACCGGCAAAACCACGGAAAGCGGCGCTCCCATCGGAAATGATGTAACCTGCAATTTGGAAATCAGGAAGGCCATCGCCTATGCCATCGATCGCCGGCAGATTGCGGATACGGTGCTAAACGGCTTCGGCAGACCCGCCTACTCCGAAAATGACGGGATGCCTTGGAATAACCCGGATGTAGAGATCGAAACTGACATAGAATATGCGAAAAAGCTCCTTGCGGATGCGGGCTGGAAAGATAGCGACGGGGACGGAATTGTCGAAAAAGACGATCTAAAAGCGGAGTTTCGCTGCCTTTATCCTGCGGGAGATTCGGTACGCCAAGCCGTTGCCATGGCCTCCGCCCAGCAGGTTGAAAAAATCGGTATTAAGATAAACGTGGAGGGCAAGAGCTGGGACGAAATTTCAAAGCTCATGTTTTCCGAAGCGGTGCTGATGGGCTGGGGATCTGCAAATCCTAACGAAACATATTATCTGTACCGGTCGGAGGGTGCGCTTCTTGAGGATTATTACAATCCTGAGGGCTATGTCAGTGACAGAACCGACGGCTATCTAAAAGCTGCCATGAACGCCCTGACGCCGGAGGAGGCAAACGAAAACTGGCAAAAGGCCCAGTGGGACGGCAAGACCGGCACCGCCATGCAGGGGGAGTGTCCCTGGGTTTGGATCGTCAACTTAGACCATGTAACTTATGTCCGGGACGGGCTTTCCATCGGCGATCAGCCGATTCACGGTCACGGCCACGGATTTTCTCTGATACAAAATTTGAACGAATGGACTTGGAGTGAGTAAAACCGATGGGCGAAACGAGATGCGAAACAAAAGGCGGAAGGATGCACGAAACAATAAGCAGGCTTTCTCATATTTTTTTCTTTCAGGGCGTCAAAATCCTGTCGCTCCTGTTTGCCGTGAGCATAATCGCCTTTGCGCTGGTCTTGGCCTCTCCCGTGGATCCTGTCCAGCAGTATATATCGGGCCTTGGCAGCGCCGTATCGCCTGAGCAGCGGGCAGAGATCGAAGAATACTGGGGCGTAGATCAGCCGCCGGTGCAGCGATATTTATCGTGGTTTTCGGCGGTTCTGCAGGGGGATCTTGGGGAGTCGTCCCTGTATCGAAGACCTGTAGAAGATATCATAAGCGAGCGCTTTGGTGCATCCCTTGCGCTGATGCTTACCGCATGGGCTCTTGCTGGCCTTGTCGGATTTGGATTTGGCTGCATCATGGGCATGCACAGGGGCAAGTGGCAGGACAGGCTGCTAAAAAAGATCTGCTATGTGCTCAGCTCCACGCCTACATTCTGGCTGGGGCTGGTGCTGCTTCTCATATTCAGCGTGAAGCTGGGCTGGTTTCCCATCGGATTTTACTCGCCCATCGGAGTTTTGGCAGGCGATGTGACCCTGTGGCAGAAGCTTTATCATCTGGCGCTTCCGGCTCTTACATTGAGCGTGGCGTCCTTTGCGAATATCGCCCTCCACACGCGGCAAAAGCTCATCGACGTTCTAGGCAGCGACTATGTTTTGTTCGCAAGGGCAAGGGGGGAAAATCCTCTCAGCATATTGCGCCGCCACGGCCTTAGGAATATCTTGCTCCCTGCTCTTAGCCTGCAATTTGCTTCCTTTGCGGAGCTTTTCGGCGGCTCGGTTCTTGCGGAAAACGTGTTCAGCTATCCGGGGCTTGGAAGCGCTGCGGCAGAGGCGGCTCTTGCGGGCGATGTTCCCCTGCTCCTTGGTATCACGCTATTCTCGGCGCTGTTTGTATGCACGGGAAATATGATCGCAAACCTTCTTTATGGGGTGGTTGATCCTAAGATAAGGGAGGCTCACCGATGAAAATCTGTAATTTTAAGACGCACGGGTCAAACGGGTCAATCGGGTCAAGCGGGTCAAACGTGTCAAGCGGCTCAAGCGGGGCAATCGGGTCAAACGGATTGAACGGGCGAAAGAGGCTTTTGGCCCTTTCCCTTGTAATTTTGTTTGCGCTTATCTCCATCTATGCCTGCGGGATTTTGATTCCCGAGGAGGCGATCGCAGGGGATTTTATGAGCGCAAATCTTGCACCGTCTGCTGCGCATATCTTCGGTACGGACGCTCTGGGGCGGGACCTCTTCCTGCGGACGCTAAAAGGGCTTTCCGTAAGCATTACCGTGGGGATTGTCGCTTCACTCATAAGCGCGGTGATTGCAGTGTTCGTGGGGATTGCGGCGGCTTACGGCTCAAGGCGATTGGACGCGGTGATAAGCTGGTGCATCGACCTTGTGATGAGCGTGCCTCATACGATTTTGATTATACTGATTTCCTTTGTGCTGGGGCGGGGACTTACGGGGCTTCTCGTGGGCATCGCATCTACGCATTGGTGCAGCCTCGCAAGGCTGATTCGCGGTGAGGTCCTGCAGCTTCGGAACGAGCAATATATAGCAGTTTCCGGGAAACTCGGAAGGTCCACGGGCTGGATCCTGCGAAATCACCTTTTGCCGCATCTCATGCCCCAGTTCATCGTAGGTCTTGTGCTGCTCTTTCCACATGCGATCTTGCACGAGGCTTCCATTTCGTTTCTCGGGTTTGGACTTGCGCCGGAGCAGCCTGCTATCGGAATTATTTTGTCCGAAAGTATGCGCTACCTGTCGGCGGGAATGTGGTGGAGCGCGGCGTTTCCAGGACTTACGCTGGTGATTTTGGTATTGCTTGTGGACAGGCTCGGGGAGGCGCTCAAGAGGATTTTAGATCCGTACAGCGCGCAGGAATAAGGGGGAAAAGATGGAGCAAAAGAGCGAAACATTACTTGAAATACATAATCTTTCTGTTTCTTTCCGCATGTACGAGACCGTCATGCAGCACAAGGAACTGAAGGTGATAACCGACCTGCATCTTAGGGTGTATCCCGGTGAAATTGTTGCGGTTGCAGGTTCCTCGGGCTCCGGGAAGAGCCTGCTTGCATCGGCAATTCTGGGCATTCTTCCTGAGAATGCGAGAGTTCAGGGACATTTGCATTACAAAGGCGAGGAGCTGACATCTGAGCGGCAAAAGGAGCTGCGGGGAAGTGAGATTGCTTTGGTGCCCCAGTCGGTGGCTTATCTGGACCCTCTGATGAAGGTCGGGGCGCAGGTGACTTGGCATCGCGGTGGAAAAGGCGGCAGGTCGGTCGGGTTAGCCGGATTAGCGCCCTGTCAAAAAATGACAAATATATTTGAGCGGCTCGGTCTGCCCGGGGCTGCGGCAAAGCTCTACCCGTTTCAGCTTTCCGGCGGCATGGCTAGGCGGGTGCTGGTCTCAACGGCATTGGTTACGGATGCGGAGCTGATTATTGCGGACGAGCCAACCCCCGGTATGAGCCTCGAGCAGGCTCTGGAGGCCTTGCAGATGTTCCGGGAACTTGCGGACCTTGGAAAGGCAGTTATATTGATTACGCATGATATCGATTTGGCATTCGAATTTGCCGATCGGGTGGCCGTATTCTATGCGGGAACCACGGTGGAGACTGCCCCAGCGTCTGACTTTCGGGCGGGACCCGCGAAGCTGCGGCACCCGTATTCGAAGGCGCTTTGGCGGGCGCTCCCGCAAAACGACTTTGTGCCGATTCCGGGAACCCAGCCTTATGCCGGGAATCTTCCCAAGGGCTGTTTGTTTGCGCCGCGCTGCCCCATGGCAAGTGAAGAATGCAAAAGTCAAATACCGCCCGTGTGCGAAATCCGTGGCGGAGAAGTGAGGTGCTATCATGCCACTTGAAGCAAAAAATCTTTCTTTCCGATATGATCGAAATAGCCCCTGGGTCCTAAAAAACAAGAGTCTTCGAATAGAAAAGGGCGAGCATCTTGCGATTTTTGCGCCCAGCGGATATGGCAAGACCACCCTCGCCAT
>CAVGEP010000064.1:0-8007 GCA_963628105.1 Alistipes communis | reverse complement strand
CGCCTCAATCGCGCGGTCGATTTTGCCGTGGGTATCGCTTATAACCAAAATTCTCATTTCATAATTCCTTTATTTGTTGTATAATAAAAATAAGTATAAATAAGTATAACATATACGGAGAAAAAAATGAACGAGAAAAAGCTCAAGTTAAAAAACAAATATATGCAGCAGGCGCTCATGCTCCTTTTCGTCGGCGTGATCCTAATCATCGCCTACTATGTGGTAAATCACATGCCGGTAATCAAAAGCGGCCTCGACAAGCTTAATGACATCCTGATGCCATTTTACATAGGAATCGTCATGGCCTACCTGCTTTGCCCGATCTACAATGCGACGGTTAGGCTCGTTTACAGGCGAAGCAGGACACGCTTTGGGAACCAGACAAAATGCTTCCGCCTCGCAAGAGTCTGCGGAACGCTCGCGGCCCTGGCACTCCTTATCGTGGTGGTTGCGGGCCTGCTGATACTGGTGCTTCCGAGCCTCTGGGAGAGCATCACCGGACTTATAGTCGCTGCCCCGGACATGGTTTCCCGCGCCCAGGAATGGATAAGCACGAACGCGGATCAAAATCCCGAGCTCGCGATAATCCTGCAAGGAAAACTTGCAAACTTTTCCGAAACGCTGATCCTTTGGGCACAGGACAAGGTGCTGCCGGGAGCCGAGGCGATTTTTAGCGGCGTGGTGGGAACCCTGGGAACGGTGCTTGACATCTTCGTGGCGCTGATCATTTGCGTATACATACTTAATAGCAAAGAGCTCTTCTCGGCCCAGGCCCGCAAGCTGGTGCTTGCCCTGTTTAGCCAGGAGCGAGCCGAGAAAATTTTCGAGCTCGGAAGGCTCAGCAACCAGACCTTCGGCGGCTTTATCAACGGCAAGATCATTGACTCTGCGATTATCGGGGTGCTCTGCTTTATCGTGCTGACCATATTCAAGATTCCGATGACCATGCTCATCAGCGTGGTGGTGGGCGTTACCAACATCATTCCGTTCTTCGGACCATTCATCGGCGCAATCCCGTCGATCATCATCCTGCTGATCATGGACCCGATTTCTTCGCTAAAATTTGCGATCATCATTCTCGTCATCCAGCAGCTTGACGGAAACATCATCGGACCGAAGATCCTCGGCAAAACCACGAAGCTTGCAAGCTTTTGGGTAATGTTTGCGATCATCGTGGGCGGAGGCCTCTTCGGATTCCTCGGGATGATCCTGGGCGTTCCTGTTTTCGCGCTGATCTATACATATACCAGCCGGGGCATCAATGCCAAATTGCAGAGCAAGACACTGGAAACCGACACATTCTCCTATGAGAATTTTGGCAAATATAACATAAGCAAGGAGGAAATATTCTGTGGCAGCAGAGAAAAAGACGCAGACACAACAAATACAGCAAATACAGCAGGACCAGCGGATGGGTCAGATGCAGCAAAAGATAAAGAAGGCGATGAGTGAACTCCCGGGAAGCGTAAAGCCGGGCGAGGGGCTCGAAATCATAGTCGAAGAAAATGCCGATATGGCGTGCTACACATCCTTTAAGGCAGGCGGGCGCGCGGCGGCCCTCATCAAGGTTTCTTCCGTCGAGGCGCTAAAAGCGGTCCTAAAAGAGCTCACAAGGCACCAAATCCCGCATTTTTTCCTCGGAAACGGCTCGAACGTGCTGTTCCGGGACGAGGGCTACGGTGGCGCCGTCATCAAAATGCAGGACTTTTCGGATGTAGCGGTAAACGGCGATAGGATCACCTGCCAAACCGGAATCTATATGTCCTCCCTTGCTCGGATATTGCTTGAGCATGGGCTTTCGGGCTTTGAATTTGCAAGCGGTATCCCGGGAACCCTCGGAGGCGGGCTTTTTATGAATGCAGGAGCCTACGGCGGGGAACTGAAAGATATCGTTCGCAGCGTGCGTGCGGTATCGCCGGATGGCACAGAGGAACGGGTTTTCAGCCTGGAGGAAATGCAGTTCGGCTACCGCAGCAGCGTTTTGCAGAAGAACGGTTTTATCGCGGTGGAGGCAGAGCTTCAGCTTGCGGAGGGCAGCCGGAGCGAAATCGAGGCGAAGATGCGGGAGCTTGCGGCTAAGCGAAATGCCAAGCAACCGGTGCAGTTCCCGTCGGCAGGCAGCACCTTCAAGCGGCCCGAGGGATTTTTCGCGGGTAAGCTCATAGAGGACGCGGGGCTAAAGGGCGTAAGCGTAGGCGGAGCGCAGGTTTCCACCCTGCACAGCGGCTTTATCATAAACAGAGGCGGAGCCACCGCCACGGATATACTCTTACTCATAGACCTGGTGCGAAATACGGTATATGACAAATTCGGCGTCATGCTGGAGCCGGAAGTTAGGATAATTAGGTAAATTTATGGATAAATTTGACGAAATCATAGCAAAATACAGGATGGTTTATGACCACCACACCCATACGACTTACTCCCACGGAACGGGAAGCATAGCGGACAATGTGAGGGTTGCGGCGGCGAAGGGCCTCGAATCCATCGCCATAACCGACCACGGCCCGGGGCACATGACCTACGGCATTGACCGGGAAAAAATCCCTGCCATGAGAGAAGAAATTGCCGTGCTGAAGGCGGAGTTTCCGGACATGGAAATTTTGCTTGGAGTTGAGGCTAACACCATGAGAATAGCGCCGTATATCGACGTTCCGGCTTCGGAGCGAGCAGATTACGACATCCTGCTTGCAGGCTACCACTACGGCATAAGACACGCGGGAATGATTGCAAATTACGCATATAAGCACGCGGGACTTTTCGCTGGAGAAAACTCATCACTCAGAGTCGCAAACACGGCAATGATTTTGGATTGCCTGTATTCGAATGAGGAAGCGGGGAATCACATCGATATTCTCACCCATCCCGGCGACAAGGGGCCATTTGACATAGAGGACATCGCAAAGGCCTGCGCGGACACGGGCACGCTGGTCGAAATCAACGACAAGCACGCTCATCTTACCGTAGAAGAGATAAAAATTGCGGCAAAATTTGATGTGCGCTTCGTCATAGGAAGCGACGCCCATGTGCCGGAGAAGGTTGGATCTTTCGAGGGACCCCTGCGGCGGGCGCTTGCGGCGGGGCTGGATGTGGAGCGAATCGTAAATATCGAGAAACAATTTTAAGAACATTTTTCCTTGCCAAAGGCGGGCAAAAAGAGATATAATATATTGTTAAGAAACACGCAAAATGCAATGCGTGAAATAAAACAAGAATGAACGAAAGGAGCAGAAATATGGATAGCGTCCCCGATGGGAAAAACACAAATCGAAAACGAAACGCCCGTAGTGCTGCTCTTTCTGCAATACTCCTCTAAGCATTGAGAACAGGCGGCGGCAGGGCGCGGCAAGAGAGGAGATGATTCCGATGGATCAGAATATTTTGAAAAACCCTGAAGAGGCCATGAAGGAATCGATGGAGCGAATTTATCAGCTCCTTGACGAAAAAAAATACTTCATGGTAAAGGACGAACTTTTGAAGTTCAACGATGCGGATATCGCCGAAATGTTCGAGGAACTTTTGGAGGATCCGGACGATATCGAAAAGGTAATCGTAGTTTACAGGCTTCTGCCGAAGGATGTTTCGGTAGAGGTATTTTCCTATCTTCCGTCAGACGACCAGCTCAAGGTGGTTGACGGCATCACGGATAAGGAACTCAGCTACATCGTCGGAGAACTTGACTTCGACGACAAGATCGACATTTTGGAAGAGCTTCCGGCGAATTTGGTGGACAAGATTCTCGAAAAGACGCCAAAGAACGAAAGGCAGCTCATCAACAACTTTTTGAACTATCCCGACACCTGCGCGGGCAGCCTTATGACCCCTGAGTATATCAGTCTGCAAAAGGACATGACCGTGGGGGAGGCCCTGGCGCACATAAAAAAAGAGGGAATGGACGCGGAGACGATCTATACCTGCTATGTCAAGGACGCAGGCAGAAAGCTCATCGGCATCGTTTCCCTGAGCACCCTGGTTATAACCGACGATAGCGTCAAAATCAAGGACATCATGCACACGGACTACGTGTGGCTGAATGTGTACGACGACCAGGAAGAGGTCGCCGAGGAGTTCAAAAAATACGACTTTCTGGCAATGCCCGTTGTTGACAAGGAGCATCGGCTGGTGGGCATCATCACCGTCGACGACATCCTGGACGTAATGGAAGCGGAGGCCACGGAGGACATCGAGAGAATGAACGGCGTCATCAATTTTGAGGACCCGGACAAGGACTATTTGGATATTTCGGTATGGAAGCACGCGCTCAGCAGGCTCCCGTGGCTGATGATCCTCATGGTTGCATATATTTTTACGGGAATGATAATTACGAATTTTGAGGCGAAGCTTTCGGAGATAATTTGCCTTGTGGCCTATATGCCGATGCTCATGGGAACCGGCGGGAACACAGGCTCTCAGGCGGCGACGCTGATTATCCGCGGACTTGCCACAGGCGAGGTGGATACATCGGACGCCCTGAAAATTCTCTGGAAAGAGGTCAGGATCGGGCTGATTATCGGTACGATTTTGAGCGCCTTTAACTTCCTGAGGATCTGTCTGCTGGACGGATATTCGGTTGCCATTGCCCTTACGGTTTGCACTGCGATGCTGCTTATCGTAGTGTTTGCAAAGATTCTGGGCAGCATGGTTCCGCTTATCGTAAAGAGCGTAAAGCTGGACCCGGCGCTGATTGCAAATCCTGCGATTTCGTCGATCTCGGATGCGGTGGCCCTGAGCATATATTTTGCTATGGCAAGCCTCTTCCTTGGGCTATGAATAAGTAAAAAATTGTCCGAAATTCGGGTTTATCTCAAGACGGACAATTTTTTTGCATAAGGGCAAAAATGCAGTAGATGCGTACCGAAACCCTATCGTTTATGGAGAAATTTTCAAATGGCAAGTATTATTACGGAAAAAACGGTCAAAAATATAATCGGAAGACGAAATAAGGAAATACATAAGGGCGATTGCGGTCGGGTTCTGATCGCTGCCGGGTCTCCCGGGATGGCCGGCGCCGCGATTCTCGCGGCGCAGTCGGCGCTGCGCGCCGGCTCCGGACTCGTCCGGACGGCCATACCGGCTGCACTCTTTCCAATCGTGCAGGTTGCGGTCCCGGAGGCCACCTGTGTCGAGAGAGCGCTTCCGATACAGAGCCTTGCGGAATTTGACGCGATCTGCGTAGGCCCGGGACTTGGGCAGGAAAAGGAAGGCATCGATTTTGTCAGAGAGCTTATCACATCCTACGACAAGACGCTGCTCATCGATGCCGACGGACTGAATATAATTGCGCATAATGACTTTTTTGAGCTGCTGAGGGATCGGGCAGAGCGCCTCCCGGAGCGGACGATACTGACGCCGCACATGGGCGAAGCCGCAAGGCTCCTGGCAGCTGGCGCGGGCGCCTCGCCATCTGCTGCGCCCGCCTTCGAGCCGCAGCCGCAAAACCTTGGCACAAGCCTTGCGGCCGCTTGCGGGCCGGATTCGCCGGCCGGCACGCCCCTTGCAACCCAGCTCTGTGCCGCAAGGCTCGCGCCGGCCCCAGAGCCAGCCACCCTGTCAGCCTTACAGCAACCGGAAACCCTGACCGATCTGCCGACGACACCGCAGCATGGAATAGCGACCGCCCCGGCAGCTTCACAGAAGCCAGACTTGCCGGCCCCAGAGCCAGCATCTCGACAACCTGGCGCGCCGGCCCCAGAGCCAGCTTCTCGGCAACCTGGCGCGCCGCTGGCCTTCGACTTTTCCGGCGGCGCCTCTGCCGCCTCTAGAGAGGCTATCGCAGCCGCCCTCGTCCAAAAGACAGGAGCGATCATCGTCCTAAAAGGGGCGGGCACCCTGGTAGCCGCGCCCGGCAGAGAGACTTTTACCAATACCACGGGCAATCCCGGCATGGCGACCGCAGGCGCAGGCGATGCGCTATCCGGCATAATCACAAGCCTTGCGGGGCAGCGAAGCCAAGTTGGCACGAGTTTTGCGCGCGCCTGCGCTCCCAAGCTACAGCGCACAAGACTTGCGGCCACCCCTGAGCAGGAGCCTGAGGCACCGAGCGGACCCGTAGCGCCCGCCAGTAGAGCAGATTTGCAAATTGGCACGAGTCTTGCGCCCGCCTGCGGGCAGAAGCCTGAAGCAGCGGGCAAGCCTCTTACAGACGCCTGCGACCCCGAGCTACAGAGCACAAGCCCTGCCACCGCCCGCATCGGCGCCTTCGAGGCCGCCCTCGCGGGGGTATATATCCACGGACTGGCGGGCGACCTGGCGGCGGCAGAGCTCGGAGAATACGGCATCACCGCGGGAGACATCGCCCTTTATACAGCTTATGCAATCAAGCAGGTTTTGCAAGAGGCCGCGGGCGAGGTTTAGGCATTGCCAATTCGAGCAAAAACAATTAAAATAGTAATGTAAGTTTTTTCGGAGGCGGGCGGCGCTTGGCACGGACTTTGCGGCCGGGTGCTCTGCACCGAGCCAGCAGCATGGCACGGACTTTGCGACTGGGCGCCCTGCAGCGAGCCATCACCTGGCACGGACTTTGCGACCAGGCGCCCTGCAGCGAGCCATCACCTGGCACGGACTTTGCGACCAGAGACCGTGCTTGCGACCTTAGGCCGTGCCTTCGGCCCCGCGCCGCCGCCCGACTCACCGAAATTCAAATAAATATTACCCTATACAGCAGGAGGACAAAAATGGATTTTAAGAAGTACGAGGATATCGCATCCAAGATCAGAATCGATATTATCAAAGCAGTGCATAGCGCAGGCTCGGGGCATCCCGGCGGTTCGCTATCGGCGGCAGACATCGTAACCGCCCTTTATTTTAAGGTCATGAATATCGACCCTGAGAATCCGAGAATGGAAGGAAGAGACAAATTCATTTTGTCCAAAGGACACGCAGGCCCGGTGCAATATGCGGCGCTGGCGGAGAGAGGATATTACGAGGTAGAGGACATGATGAGCCTCCGAAAGCTCGGAAGCCGCTTCCAGGGACATCCAAACAGAGACAAAGTTCCCGGGATCGAAATGTCCACAGGCTCCCTTGGACAGGGCTTCTCAGTTTCCGTCGGCATGGCGCTGGCAGGAAAGCTTGACGAAAAGGCAGGCAAAAAATCAGGCAGGATCTACACCCTTCTTGGCGACGGCGAGCTTCAGGAGGGCCTTATCTGGGAGGCCGCAATGTCCGCAGCCCACTATAAGCTCGACAACCTCTGCGTGATCGTCGACTGGAACGGCCTGCAGATAGACGGCAAAAACGAAGAGGTCATGACTGTTGCCCCCATCGACGAAAAATTCAAGGCATTCGGCTTTAATGTTTTGGTGATAGACGGCCACGACTTCGGGCAGATATTCGATGCCTTTGACAAAGCCCAAAAATGCAAGGGAAGGCCCACGGCAATCATCGCAAAGACCAGCAAGGGCAAGGGCGTTTCCTTCATGGAGGACAACCCGGGCTGGCACGGCAAGGCGCCAAAAGAAGACGAAGCAAAACAGGCAGTAGCAGAACTTGGAGGTGAATGGTAATGGCAGATAACAAGGCGGTAATGAAGGCAGAAGCAAAAGCATGCGCTTCCAATGCAGCAGAGAAAATGGCAACCCGCCAGGCATATGGCAAAACCCTGGTAGAACTGGGAGCGGAAAACCCAAACCTCGTGGTTATGGACGCGGACCTTTCCAAGTCAACCATGACGGCGGATTTTGCGAGGGCATATCCTGACAGATTTTTTAACATGGGAATCGCAGAGCAAAATCTCTACGGGGCGGCCTGCGGCATCGCACTTTCCGGAAAGGTGGTCTGCGCCAGCACATTCGCAATGTTTGCGGCAGGCAGAGCCTTCGAGATCATCAGAAATTCCATCGGATACACACACGCCAACGTAAAGATCTGCGCAACCCACGCGGGGATCACCGTAGGCGAAGACGGCGCCAGCCACCAGACATTTGAGGACATCGCTCTCATGAGAACGATCCCCGGGATGACGGTGGTGAGTCCATCGGACGGAGCAAGCGCCGCGGAGCTTATCAG
>CAVGEP010000063.1:5752-8026 GCA_963628105.1 Alistipes communis | reverse complement strand
GCTTGTTAACTACGAGGGTTGCCAGAGCTTCGCCTTCAACGTCCTCTGCGATGATGAGAAGCTTGCGTCCCTGCTTCATGATCTGTTCAAGAAGCGGAACAAGTTCCTGGATATTTGTGATCTTCTTGTCTGTAATCAGGATATATGGATTTTCCATAACGGCTTCCATCTTCTCTGCGTCGGAAACCATGTATGCCGACAGATAGCCTCTGTCAAACTGCATTCCTTCAACCACATCGAGAGTAGTTCCCAGGCTCTTTGACTCTTCAACGGTGATAACTCCGTCCTTGCCGACCTTTTCCATAGCCTCTGCGATGAGTCTGCCTATATTCTCGTCTGCTGCGGAAACTGCCGCAACCTGGGCGATGGATTCCTTTGTTTCAACCGGCTTTGCGATCTTGCCGATTTCTTCAACGGCTACATCAACAGCGCCCTGAATGCCCTTTTTCAGTTCCATAGGGTTTGCGCCTGCCGCGACATTCTTGAATCCTTCTTTAACGATGATCTGAGCAAGGAGGGTTGCCGTAGTGGTTCCGTCTCCTGCAACATCGTTTGTCTTGGAAGCAACTTCCTTAACAACCTGAGCACCCATGTTTTCGGTAGCATCCTCAAGCTCGATTTCTCTTGCGATGGTAACGCCGTCGTTTGTGATAAGCGGCGAACCGAAGCTCTTGCTGATCAGCACGTTGCGACCCTTCGGTCCCAGTGTGATCTTGACTGTATCCGCTAATTTATCGACGCCTGCCTGAAGTTTGCGTCTTGCGTCTTCTCCGTAAAAAATATCTTTTGCCATTTCTAAGCACTCCTTTCAATTATTCAACAACCGCCAAGATATCGTCCTGACGCATAATCGTGTATTCTTCGCCCTGGTATTTGATTTCGGTTCCGCCATATCTGCTGAAAACCACCTTGTCACCGGCCTTAACTTCCATGGTAACATCCTTGGTTCCCGGACCTACAGCCACAACCTCTGCCATCTGCGGCTTTTCCTTGGCTGCGCTGGTAAGAATGAGCCCTCCCTGGGTCTTTTCTTCTGCTTCTAATTTTTTGATGACTACTCTGTCACCTAATGGTTTAATTCCAAACATTTATCATTACCTCCATTCAGTAGTTTGCTTTTTTCTTAGCACTCTTTGACTCTGAGTGCTAACATAATTTTATTATAATCATATATGGAGAATTGTCAATAGATTCTTTCGTGTTTTTTGCACGTCTCATGTGAAGTTTCTGTGAAAAGGATTTTTTATCCCTCGAGGCCCCGTATGTAATAAAATAGGTATTGCTGGGCAATTCCCCCGTATTCGCCGAAGTTTGCCTTCGCGTACTCGCTCATGGTGCGGACATCATTTTCTGCTATACCATAAAGCCTGTGCATCACCCTGCGCATCCATACATCAATGGGGAATGCATCCAAAAATCCCAGCCCGAACAGTGCCACGCAGCTTGCGACCTTTGGGCCAACCCCGGGATATTCGCGCAAAGCTTCCTCAGCCTCTTCAAAGCTTTCGCAGCTTCTGAGTTTTGCCTCTACCGCGTCCGCTCCGCCTTCTTCCAGCACCTTCCTTGCGGTCTTTATGAGGTATGGCGCTCTGTATCCCAGCCTGCAAATGGCGAGGTCCTCTTGCGAAAGCTCCGCAAGCTGCTCCGCCTCTGGCAGTGCATAATAAGTTTTTCCCCGGTACTCGCAAATTTTCTCCCCGAAATTTTCCGCAAGGCTTTCTATGCAGCCTTTGATCCTGGGAATATTATTGTTTTGGGAAATGATGAAAGAAAGCAAGCTCTCCCAAAATTCCTGTCTCAGAATTCTTATTCCGTATCCGTATCCGGCTGCCTTTTGTATCTGCTCCCCGGAAAGGCCGGCCTTTATCTTGCCGTAATCCCGTTCAAGGTCTAGGTATCTCCGCCATTTTCTCTCAAAATCCTCCGCCGAGCAGTTGTCTATGATTAGGGTTTTTCCATTATCCGCCGGCTCAAGGCGCATATTTACCGCAGAGCCCATCGCAACGCCGGTATAGCTTCCGTCATCCTCGCGTTCCCAGCGAAAACACTGCCCGCAGTCGAATATGTGCTCGAGGTTAAAATCTCTTATTCCCGTTTCTCTGTGCTGCATTCCTAGTCGATCCCCCTTATCTCAATGTCTACGGAGGAAACATTAAATGCCGTCATCTGCTCGATCATATCCTTTATTTCGCTTTGGATCTTGGTGGCTGTCTCCCAGATAGCATACCCGTGGCGAATCTTCAATACCACAAAGAGCTCGTATGACTCGGGCTG
>CAVGEP010000063.1:4389-5722 GCA_963628105.1 Alistipes communis | reverse complement strand
GTGCTGTGTCCCACATATATTACTCTTCCGGCTGCGCGGTGGCTGCTTGCGACGCAGGAAATTATGTCGTCTATCACTCGCTCAGAGAGAATGTATTCTCCCAGATAGCTGTATGTCGGACGCACGACAGTACGTTCCTCCGTGCGTTCGTCCGCCCCCTCGCCCTTTCCGCGGAAGAACCTCAGCGGGTCCATAAAATATCCCGCAAAATTCCGTTTCAGCTGCAGCGACGAGACCGGTATTACGTGCTTGCCCAGCTGCTCGCGCTGCTGCCTTGCACGCCGGCGCTCCTTCTCCGTGGTGATGTCCTCGATCCTGATGCGGTTTTGGCTGTCCCCGGGCAGAGTCCCAAGCTCGAGCCTTGCCATTATTTGGTCCGCCATTGCATCGCTGGTTCCGAGTATCAATATCGATTCGGGATTAACCTTCTGTATCGCCTTGCGCATGCGGGCGCACTCCTCCTCGTCGATAAAAAGTGCCTTCTTTACCGCCCCGATCTTCGTGCTGGCTCTCTTTGCGGAGGCGCCTTCGATAATCGTATTTTTGTATATGAAGAGCCCGTCGTCGATGATGGCCTGGATATTTTTCTCCCTGCACAGATCCATAGCATGGAAGCTTTTGCCCGTACCGCTCTTTCCGACCAGTGTATAAATCCGCATTCTTTACCTCACATTCCCGAAATCTCGCAAAATTCCCCGCCCTTTGCGAAAAATTCAATTTATTTTTACTTTACTATTATACATCATTCTGTTATAATTGTCTGCGTAAAGATATATCTTTTTAATAGGAGGAACAACAATGGCTTATAAAATTACAGATGCTTGCATCGCTTGCGGTGCTTGCGCAGCAGAATGTCCTGTAGAGGCAATTGCAGAAGGCGACATCTATGTAATCGACGCTGACAAGTGCATCGACTGCGGTTCTTGCGCAGATGCTTGCCCGGTAGATGCTCCGGTAGAAGGCTAAAAACTACACAAAAATAACCGGTCCTATGACCGGTTGTTTTTTTATAATATTTCCAAATATCGATTGAGAGATGTTTGAAGATATTTTCGCATATTTTTATCGCATTTTTTATTTTTCTTCGGTCGGTTCGTCCGCATCCTGCATATAATATGTAAGCGCATGCAAGCTGTCGCTTACGTGTACGTTCTCTACCGCCACATTCTCCGGCAAGTCAAGATCTACCGCCGTAAAGTTCCATATCGCCTTGATGCCCGCTGCCGTTACTGTATCTGCAACAATCTGAGCTTTTTCTGCCGGAACCGTTATAACCGCAATGTCGATATCTTCCTTCTCAACATATCCCGCAAGGGAGCCGCAGGTCATGATC
>CAVGEP010000063.1:1203-4379 GCA_963628105.1 Alistipes communis | reverse complement strand
TCTGCGCATCCTTGAAGCTTACATCCTGGATGATCTGCTTTACGTCGAAAATTCCGCATATGTGGAAATTGCCTTCGTTCTTGGAAATATAGCTTGCCATCGCCTGGCCGAGTCTTCCGTATCCTACAATAACAATCTTATATTCCTTGTCAAGCCCCAAAATCGAGCCTATCTCCTCATAAAGATAATCCACGCTGTAGCCATAGCCCTGCTGCCCGAATCCGCCGAAGTTGTTGAGGTCCTGGCGGATCTGAGATGCCGTATACCCGATCAGTTTGCTGAGATCTTTGGAGGAAATCTTTTCGACCCCCTTCTTTTGCAGCTCCCTGAGGTATCTTCTGTAGCGCGGCAAGCGTTTGATCACGGCTTTTGAAATCTGTTTTTCCTTCATCCGTACCCCTACCTTTCAAATTTATGTTTATTTATTTTCTTCTACATATCTTACCAGGTCTCCAACTGTCTGGAAAGTCTCCGCCTCTTCGTCCGGGATTTCGATGCCGTACTCGTCCTCGATAGCCATGATGATCTCGACCGCATCCAGGGAGTCCGCCGAAAGGTCCTTCATGAGGTTTGTATCCATCGCAATATCGGATTCTTCTACCTGTAACTGTTCTATAATGATGTCTTTAATTTTATCAAAAATCATAAATTAGCCTCCATTCTGTTCCGCTAAAAATTTCTACGCATTATTATAAAGACTTTTTATGCGTATTGCAAGGTTTTTTTGTTATTTTCCCGTCATTCTCACTCAGTTTGTGCCTTTTCCCACTCGTCGTAGGCCTCGGCAAGACGCTCCTTTGCCGCTTGCCGGCTCGTTCCAAGTTCTGTGAGGCGCTCGTAGTTTGTCATATTTTCCGGTTTGCAAAGTTCCTGCTCAATTTTTGCGATCTTATCTTCAAGCTCTGATATTTCCGTCTCCAGCTTCTCGATGAGCCTTGCGGTTCGCCTTTCACTAGCTTCGCGCTCCTTTTTTAGCCTGCGTTCCTCCGCGGAGCCCGCAGAAGTTTTGTCTGCCTTTTCCGAAGCCTTGCTAAAATATTTTTTCCCGGAAATGCCATCGGATTTTTTTTCGAGATAATAATCGTACTTGCCGAGGTACTCGACAGCGCCCTCCGCCGTCAGCTCCAGAATCCTCGTCGGTATGCGCTGGAGGAAGTATCTGTCGTGGGAAACCACGATGACCGTCCCCGGGAATTCCAGCAGCGCCTCTTCAAAGACTTCTTTTGACTCGATGTCCAGGTGGTTGGTCGGCTCGTCCAGAATCAGCGTGTTAGCTCCCGAGAGCATGAGTTTGAGCAGCGAAAGCCTCGCCTTTTCACCGCCGGAGAGGCTCCCCACCGGTAGAAAAACTTCCTCCCCCCGGAACAAAAATCGTCCGAGAATTGACCGCATCTCCGTGTCCGTATAAAGCCTGTAGGATTCTTTCAGTTCTTCCAAAACCGTGTTCCCGTCGCTGAGCAAAAGCTGTCCCTGGTCGTAATATCCGAAAGCGACATTATGACCGATCTTTAGGTAGCCAGCATCCGGCTTAAGCTCGCCCAGAATCACTCTGAGCAGCGTCGTCTTGCCCACTCCGTTGGGACCGAGTATGCAGATTCGCTCTCCCCGCTTGATATCGAGGTTTACATCTCTAAAAAGCTGCCTCCGCTCCGGGCCTGTGCCGAAGCTCTTTTGCAAATCCTCCGCGATGATGACATCGCTGCCCGATGGGAAGTTTTCTTTGAAATGGATCTTCATTTTCCCCATTTCGCTCTCCGGGCGCCCGAGCCTCTCAACCATGTCAAGGCGCTTTTCCCGCGAGGCCGCACGTTTTGCCAGATGCTCGGTTCCGTGCTGCTTCATTTTTCTGATGATTTCTTCCTGCCTTGCGATTTCGCGCTGCTGATTGTTGTAGGCCCGAAGCTCCGTTTCTCTGCGGATTTTTTTCTGCGCCGCATAGTCGCTGTATTTGCCCTGATAGGAATATACCTTGTGATTTTCGACCTCAAAAATTCGGTTTACCGTCCGGTCGAGGAAGTATCTGTCGTGGGATACTATCATTATCGTCCCGCGATAGGCTTCCAGATACTGCTCCAGCCATTTCAGGGTGCCGATGTCCAGGTGGTTTGTGGGCTCGTCCAGAAATAATATGTCCGGCTTTTCGAGCAGCAGCGCCGCAAGGGCAAGCCTCGTTCTCTCGCCTCCTGAGAGCGACGAAATCTTCTTATCATAAAAGCTCTCATCAAATGCCATGGAATTTAAGATTCCGATAATTTCCGACTTGTAAGTATATCCGCCCTCTCTTTCGAAGCGGTGCTGAAGCTCGTCCAGCCTGTCAATCAGCCTTGCGTCATGGGGATTTTGCGCCACCGCATCGGAAAGCCTTGCGATTTCGCTTTCCATATCCCGAAGTCCCGAGAAAATTCCTTGGATTTCCTCTATCACCGTGCCGTCGCCGTTAAAATTGTCCCTCTGCTTCAAATAGCCGATCTTTGTATTTTGAGACACGAAAAACTCTCCCTCGTCGCAGGGAAGCTGTCCCGTGAGCATGTTCAGCAGGGTGGTTTTGCCGGCACCGTTTCTTCCTATTATGCCTACCTTGTCTCCAGCATTCAGATGAAAGCTTGCCTTGTCGATTATGACGTCTGTTCCATACGTTTTTGTAAGATTATTTGCCGATAATACGATCATAATTCCATATTTGCATAGGCGTCCAGGCGTGGCCCATCCGCCCCCTTTTCTTTGTATTTGTAATATGCCGCCGCCCCTATCATGGCGCCGTTGTCCGTGCAAAGGGCAGGAGCCGGCCGATAAAGTTCTATCCCATTTTCCTTGCAGGCCTGTCCCAGCATTTCGCGGAGCTTGGAATTTGCCGCAACGCCGCCGGCAAGTACGAGTTTCTTTTCGCCCTGGATTTTGGCTGCATTCAAGGCTTTTTCTACGATTACATCCATCACCGCCTGCTGAAAGCTTGCGGCAATATCCGGACGATTTATCTCGCAGCCTGCCTGCTTTTGCTGATTGATATAGTTGAGCACCGATGTTTTTAGGCCGCTGAAGCTAAAGTCAAAGCTGTCTTTTTCCAGGTATACGCGCTTAAAATGTATTGCCTCGGGATTTCCCTCCTTTGCGATCCTGTCGATCTTTGGCCCGCCGGGATATCCCAGTCCCAGGACTCTGGCAACCTTGTCGTAGGC
>CAVGEP010000063.1:0-1193 GCA_963628105.1 Alistipes communis | reverse complement strand
CGTAGGCTTCTCCCACCGCGTCGTCTCTGGTGCCGCCGAGGATCTCGCACTGCGTATAGCTTTTGACCTCTGCTATTTCCGTGTGTCCGCCGCTGGTTATAAGCGCCATGAATGGCGGCTCAAGCTCGGGATATTCGATGAAGTTTGCGCTGATATGGCCCATCAGATGATGCACTCCCACGAGTGGAATGTCCTTTGCAAAGGAAAGAGCTTTGGCGGTGGCAACTCCCATAAGCAGGGCACCGATGAGCCCCGGCCCGTTTGTAACGCCGATAAGGTCTATATCCTCAAGGCTTACATCCGCATCTTCCAGCGCTTCTTTCAATACGCCGTTGATATTTTCCAGATGATGCCGCGAGGCGATTTCCGGCACAACTCCACCGAAGTTTTTGAATATGTCTATCTGTGATGAAATGACATTGGAAAGAACCGTTCTGCCGTCTGCGATAACCGCAATCGCCGTCTCGTCGCAGCTGGTTTCGATTCCCAATGTCAAGAATTTTCCGTCCTTCATTCCTATTCCTTCCACATTATAATGGCATCCTCACCGTTGTCCTCGTAGTAGCCCTTCCTGATGCCTGCCTCCGAGAAGCCAAGCCCCTTATAGAGGGCGATGGCAGCCTCGTTTCCTGCCCTTACCTCAAGGGTATATCGCATCACACCCTGTCTTTGCATTGCCTCAAGCATCGCCGCAAGAATCGCGCTTGCAACATGCCTGCGCCTATATTCGGGAAGCACAGCCACATTAGTTATATGCCCCTCGTCGAGGATCTTCCAAACCCCTACGTAGCCGCATATCCTGCCGCATGACTCTCCCGTGATGTAAAGTGCACGGTCATTTTTTGTTATATCGTCTTTTAGCGATTCGTAGCTCCAAGGCGTTGAAAAGCAAGCCTTTTCCACCTCCGCAATCTGCATTGCATCCTCGGCATTTGCCTGCCTTATGATCAATTCGTCTTTGTCTTTCATTTTTTGTGCCGCGCCCATTGCTTCTTGCATCCGCGCGTATTTACTCCCGTTTACTCCTGCTTTGGGCCTTTGCAGATGGGAAGTTGCCCCGCCGCAAGCTTCTGCTCAGCCTCTGCTTTTCTCATATAATCCGGAAGCAAATTTTCGGATTTTACAAGATACTTTTCTATATTTTCTGCGGCGCACAGCGCCACCGAAGCTGCGTCCTGATATCTGAACGAGAC
>CAVGEP010000062.1:0-8043 GCA_963628105.1 Alistipes communis | reverse complement strand
CCTTTCTTTTTCTTTTTTTCGTCTTCCTCCAAAGTCTTTTGGTAAAATTCTATCGCTTCATCAATTCCGCTGTCCAGAAGAAGCTTGCCCTGTCTGAGCACAAGTCCCCTCTTGCAGAACTGCTTTGCAACTCCCGTGGAGTGCGTTACGAAAAGGAAAGTAACATCCTCTTCGTTTACTATTTTGTTAATTCTGTCCACACACTTCTTCTTAAATTCGTTGTCGCCTACGCTCAGCGCCTCGTCAACGATCAAAATTTCCGGCCTTATGCTGGAATTTATCGCAAACCCGAGCCTGGCCTTCATTCCGCTCGAATAGGTTCTCGTCGGCTGGTCGATATAATCTCCCAGGTCCGCAAATTCGATTATCCCCGGCTCCAGCTCCTCTATCTCCTCGTTGCTCAGGCCGAACAGCTGCCCTCGGAAGAAAATATTCTCGCGGCCTGTGAATTCCGGATCGAATCCTGCCGTAAGCTCAAGCAAGGCGCCTACCCTGCCGTCTACCGTAATTTCTCCGCTTGTGGGATAGCAAACTCCTGTTATCATCTTCAGAATTGTGGACTTGCCTGCCCCGTTCTTTCCGAAAAGAGCCACGGCTTCTCCATTTTCTATCTTGAAAGACAGGTTGTTTACCGCTATCTTTTTCTTGCATTTTGCATTTTTGCTAAAGACAGCCTTGAATCGCTGCCTGTCGCTCTTGAAGAGTTTGTATGTCTTTGTTACATTCCTAAACTCTATCACCGTTTTCCCCATATCATTCTCCATTTCTGCATCCTACAGAACATCCGGTATATCCTTTTGTAGCTTTTTGTACACCCACAGTGCAAGGGCCAGCATAATTGCCAAGATTATGGCAAAATTCACAAGCTCCGCCGGGTTCTCATAGAACCAGACCTGTTTTATCAGTGCGTTTCGATATCCGTTTACGATGAGCGTTACCGGATTGAAGAGCAAGATCTCCCGAATCCAAGCATGGTCGATGGAATTTGCGTCGTAAAGTATTCCCGACAGCCAAAACAGCGCCTGAACCAGGGACTTTACCAGGTTCAGGAAGTCCTTGCTGATCGCCGAAAGCATTCCTGCAAACAGCCCCCAGACCGTGAAAAACAGGAACATCATCAGCATATACAGCGGCAGCTGCAGATAATATATCGTCGGCATATATCCGAACGCCATGTAAATTCCGACCAGGACGAGCATCAGTCCGAAGTGGACAACCATATTTGCCATGCTGATAAATGTCGGTATGGTCGAAATCGGAAATTTTATTTTCGTTACCAGATACTTGTAACGCCTTATGGAATTTGCTCCGCCCGTAATCATGTCCCGCATGTAAAACCACGGGATCATGCCCGCAATCAGCCAGAGAAAGAACGGATACCCGTCCACATCGCCGCCTTTGCGCAGTCCGAGCGTGAAGGCAAACCAAAATACGAATATCAGTATCGCAGGCTTAATCAGCGCCCAGCCCCATCCCAGAACCGCACCGCTGTAGGTCTTCTTCAGATCGGCCTTCGCGAGCCTGGTGAGCTGATGCCTGTAGTTTATATGATCTCGCAAAATTTCTCTCAGTGTACCCAAATTTATCTCCTCTCAGGAAGATGAATCAGCGTCTTGTTCTTGTTATTTTCGTACCCGTACAAGCGCTTCTTCGCCTCAAGTCTTCCCAGCAAGTATTCTCTCGTAGGTTTTGCATATTTTTCTACCGCGGGATAATCCGGGAAACGGTTGATTTCCGGGAATTTGATCCCTTCGTTTGTTACCGCAAGGTCGACGCCGAAGAACTCGAGCTGTTTGATGGAGCGAGTCACATCCAGTACCTGCTTCTTGACCTGCTCCCAATGCGGCAGGTATCCGTCGATAGGTACCCCTGTGTCCGGGTGAACCGGGCAGTCCTCGATGGAATTGTTGCGGACGATCTTTGCGTCGTGGAAATGTCCCGTTGCCACGTCGATGGTTGCGGTCATTCCTCCCGCCCCGACATTGTCTACGGCTCCGGTCGCCTTTGAGCCAAAGCGTACATAGGCGTTGCAAACCTCAGGCTCACGCCCGTCTTTTTTAAATACGATCATTCTAACGGTATTTACCGCTCCGTCGTAGACAGCCTTTAGCTCGTCGCACATATTGATATATTCGGTAACAAGATACTGGTTGTCGATATCCTCCAGGATGTCAAGCACCTGCTGCTTCGTTACATCCTTATAGTTCAGCTGGTAGTTTCCGTTTTCGCAGGTGAACTTGTAGAAGCCATCGCCATGAGAGCCTTCGTCCGGCTTCAGGGCCAAAACCCCCTTTTCCTCCACCAGCTTAAAGATGTCCTCGAAGGTGTTGGTATACCCTTGCGGCAGGTCCATCATGGAAATCACCTTGTTATTTCCGTTCTTGCAAATTATATGGTAGTAATATTCCGGGAAGCATTCGTTGTAGTCCGAGCAGACATACTTGACGGTAATCTTGTCCTCCATCCACTTTCTGTATTTCGGATTGATGTGCCTCAGCCATTTGTACTCGAAGTCCGAGATAAACTCCTCGTGATTTTCCTTCGTTATGCCATATTGCAAAAGTCTGTAGGACAGGAACCCGTGCTTATATGCCCACATTTTCTGCCCGAACGAGGTATCCTTGTTTGTGGTAAAGTCCTTCCAGCCATCGCCGATCCAGCGGATGCTGAGATAAGGGACCAGCCCCTTTGGATAAAAGAGTTTCGCAAACCTTGATCTGATTCTAAGCTTTACTTTCTTCGCACCGCGCGAAAATCTCGTGCCGCTCTTTGCATATGCCTCTTTCTTTTGGGCAACCTTTCTGGAAAGATAGGCGCTCGTCTCCTTGCTAAAAGGCTTGCAGGTCGGATATTCCGGCTGGTTGAGGAGCGCTACGATCTTGAACCCGTCCTCGTTTATCACGATCTGTGCACCAAAAAATTCCAGCTGGGGCACGAAAATACAAAGGCGATTGATCACATCCCTTATCTCGTCCCAGCACGGAACCTTATTGCCGCGCCAATTTCCTGACTTTTCGTCCACGACCTCCGCGCGCGTTTTTTTGAATTTGTCCTCAAGGACGTCTTCTTCCTCCAGGCTGTCAGCCTTTCGCTGCGCCAATGTGCGCACGGATTTTGTCTCATACTCGTCAAATACAAAATATGCATCGCCAATGACCGGATTGTCCCCGAATTCGTTGAAAACGATCAGATTCAGAACGCCATTATCTACTGCAGCGCCTGTTTTTACTCTTTCTTTGATGACGAGGGTGGCATCGAACTGGGAGAGCTTTTCCTTGAGGTCTTCTTTTTCGTAGGTCTTTCCGTCAAAGCTGAATTTGCCGTCGCTGAATGCCAGGGTGGATGCCGAAACGCCGTTTGCCTGGGCAAGTGTCACCTCGCCCTTTTCTCTAATCAGCTCGAATATGTCCTCAAAGCCGGCTTCGAATCTTCCATCCTCAAGCGGGATAACCACCGTCTCGCCGAATCTTTTGCTGATCTGAAAATATACCTTCGGCATGTACTGCCTAAATGGCTTAAAAATCGTATTTATCGTCACCTTGTCCGTAATCCATTTGCTGTATGTGCCGTTCAGCGGGCGCAGATACGAATACTCCCTTGCCGAGATGTAATCACTTACATTCTCGTCTGTGATTCCAAGCGCCGCAACCTGCTCAGGCATGAATCCATGCCTGATCGCCCAGTTTGTCTCTGCGCGCGTATATCCGTAATCCCTCGTCTTATGTCTATAAACCTCACGCACCCAGCGCCGCGCCTCGCCGCCCGTAAATCCTTTTGAAACAGACCTCAGCGCCAGTGTATCTAGTACTCTCCTCTTAAATCTCATTCTTGCCTTTCCTCCTGTTATAATCATCAGGGGAGTTAAAATCCTCTGTGCCGTCCTTTAGTAATATAAATTTGGCGTCTATTTTTTTCTCACCGAAAGGCAGGTTCAGAAAGGACTGATAAACCTGCCATCCGATGCATTTTTCGATCTTCCCGTCCAGAAAAAGCTTTCGTACCCTGTCAACATGGTATTTGAACTTCTCTCCGTCGGCTATCTTTATCGCAACGATTGCCCGCTCGTTTCCGAAGAAAAGTATATCCTCGGGGCAGGCTTTTGTAATCGCCTCAATAGCCTCTTGCGAATAATATGTGTCTCCGTAGAGGAAGCAAATATTGTCCTCTATGAGTTCCTCCGTGAAACGGTCTATTTCGAGCAAATTGTGCTTTGGCTCATAGCGCCTTGCCCCGGCAATCTCATATCGCTTGTCGTGAGAGGTGATTATTACCTCTGCGCCGGCGGCATTTTCGCCAAGGAGCCTTACGGTTCTGCCCAGCAGGGTTTCGCCGCCGATTTCGATCAGATGCTTTGGCTTGTCCTGATAATTCCCCCAGCGCGTGCCCTTGCCGTCTGCCATAATGATATATTTCATTTGCTTTCCTTTACTTGATAACCCTGTTACTTGATAACTCCGTGGTAGCGATAAAAATCTCCCAGCTCCTTGTGGCGCTGTCCGCCCCAAAGCTGAATTATGTTCACCCCCGAGGATGTATTTGCCTCGATGATGCAATGCCCCTCCTCAGTTATGAGAATGTCCCATGCTATGAAGTGCATGTATGGCAGCTTGTTAGCAAGCTCCAACATGTCCTTTTTTAGCTGCTGCCAGCCCGGAATCTGCACGCCTTCTATAGGCGCCCCCGAATCCGGATGCACCTTGTAAACATTGCGGTTGTGCAGGCACCTTGCCTCGCTCAGCACTCCGGTCTCCAGATCTATGTTGGCAACAAGGCCTCCACGGCTCCCATTGTCCACAGGTATTGTTTCCTTTGTTCCTATCCTCTGTACCGCAAAGAAAACCTTAAACCGGTGGGTTTGGGGGTCTTTGAGGGTTATGAATCTTATGGTATTTACGGTTTTGTCATAAATCTCGTCGAGATAATGGTGCTGCTTCATTGCCTCGCTTATGAACCAGTCGTCGTGCTTCTTGAGATAATCTATGAATTCTTCTTTTGTTATGGGTTTGAGGTCGATACAAGGCGTGTCCTTTTCGTAGTCATATGTGATGATTACGACCCCTGTGCCCTTGCCCTTGCCGTACGGCTTGAAGAAGAATGAGCCCTTTTCCTTGAGCAGGCTCAGCGCATCCTCATATTCCATCGCAACGCTTTGGAAGCTCGAAAGATGTCCTCTGTTTTTTATCATATAGCTTTCTGGCACGCGGACATATTGCTTGAGAATTTCCGCCGACGCGATCTTGTTATTGCAAACAAAGTCGAACGGTTCATTTATGTAGCGCGAGCGGTACCAGTCGAATTCCGAAAGATATTCGTCCTTATCATTGTGATCAAAATCGTAGAGCATCCACTGGTCTGCCAAAAATCCTCCCGAGAGGTTTGCCCTGATCTTTTTATAGAACGGGCATTTGAAGTGGTTTTTCGCAAATAAAATTCTTCTGAAATATAGAAGCGTAAGCTTCATTTTTTTGATTAGCCATCTTGCAAATTTGAAAAAGTCCATCGTCTGTCCTCTGTATGCATTCTTTGTATCTTTTTTAACCGTTGTTATTTTTGTCTTGCGGTGTTTTTTCCCTTGCTCACTTCGATTTGCTTTTGCCGAGGTTCTGAATTATCAGAGCGCAAATCGCCTTCGTCGAGCCTCCGAGATTTTCCGGCAGGTAGCGCCGCCTGTAATTCTGCAAAGCCTCATCATTATACTCGCCTGCTCTCAGATTATCGATCAGCTTGTCCGCATCCCGAAAGACGCATCCTGGCATCGTCTCGAAAAGGTCGATATTCATGCCATTCTTCCGGCGATATTCTTCGTAATCATATACGAAATAGTATGTCGGTTTATTCAGTACCGCACCCTCGATTGCTATTGCCGAGTAATCCGTTACCAAATAATCGCACGCCGCAAGCATCTCCGCCGACGAAAACTCGGGGCAGGTATATATTCCTGCCGTCTGTGGCAGCTCCCCGAGCTCGATGCGCTGATTCGGATGTCCCTTGATGACGAGCACGAACTCGCTTTCCCGGCCCGCAATCGATGCGAGACCCTGCCATCTTAGCTCTATATTTTTTCGAAATGTCGGCGCATAAAGCACAACTTTCTTTTCTCTGAATTCGGGATAGACCCTTAGCACGGCTTCTTTATTCTCAGCTTCTGTCTGCAAGAGGTAGTCTATCCTCGGAAGGCCACAGTTTACCAGCTTTTCTTCCGTCGTATTGAAAGACTTGCAATAGAACGGGTTCCATGCACTGCCGCCTGCAATGATGTAGTCGTAGCCCTCATGCATCTTCATCAGCCTTGCGATCTGTGCGCCTCTGCCGGAGGCTTTGCCGAGGGTCTGGTAGCCGGACTGCTTGATCTTGCCGAGCGCATGCCACATCTGTATCACGGTCAGGCTCTTCTTGTGTTTCAAAATCGATACCGCCGGCCAATATGCGTCCAGCACGCAGACAGAGGATGTCGCAAGGTGATACATGCTGCGAAGCGTTGACCTTGCAAATGATATTGCTCCGCGCCCCTCTCCTTCGAGCCTGTGGCAAATCGTTACGATTTCGATGCTGGGATATTCTCTTCTGAGCTCATCCTGAGTCATCTTAAAATCGAGCGTGATCGTGTTTGACTGCCTGCTCAGAAAGAGGACCTTCTCGGGTGATGTTGGCATCAGCTTGAGAATCGCATATATTAAACTGAGGCCGAGTCTCATAATGTATATTGCTGCTTTTTTCATTTTGTATTTTTGTTTTCTATTTTATATTCTTTTATATTATTTGCATTCCCGCATTTGCTGTAATTTGCTGAATTACTTACATGCTAATTTCGCCCTGCGCCAATTTTGCGCAAGACAACAGCATTCCTATCATATTAATTTATCATATTTTTGGCATCTTGTAAATGTTTTTGGTGTTTCATTTTTGTGATAAATGTGCAATAATGTTTGTATCGCTAAACTCAAATAATGTAGCTCAGATAAAATAAGATTAAAATAAAGTGGAGAACATAATGAACAAGAGCAAAACATATATTTTGGCCTCCGCCTCTCCGCGTCGCATCGAGATGATGCGTTCCCGCGGCATCTACCCAATTATACATCCTGCAAATATCGAAGAAAACATCCCGCCAGAGCATGGAATGTGCCAGACGGTGATGTTTCTGGCGCTAAAAAAGGCCAAGGCCGTGGAGGAGGAATATCTCAAAGAAATTAAAGCCTCCGGCGCAGGTAGTGAGGAATACTTTGAAGAAGCCAAAGCCTCCTGCGCGAGTGCGGTGGCAGGTCCCCCTATAATCATCGCGGCGGATACGATCGTATATAAGGACGAGATCATGGGAAAGCCACGCGGCAGGGACGATGCGCATCGCATGCTTTCGAGCCTTGCAGGTGACAAACACTATGTTGTCACGGGCTGCGCGCTCATAGAGGCAGGGATGCAAAATGCCAGGGTCTTCGCCGAGGTTACCGAGGTCTTCGTAGATCCTCTGTCTGAGGAGGAGCTAATCGCATATATCGATACCGACGAGCCCTATGATAAGGCGGGAGGGTATGCAATTCAAGGCCTCTTCGCAAAGCATATCGCCCGCATCGAGGGAGACTACGATAATGTCGTGGGCTTTCCGTGGGCGCGAATAGAAAAGGAGCTTGAGCTGTTATAAAAAAGTTCCATTATGTAGTTCAGGTTTCTCCGTCTGGGTTTTAGCAATGATGATTTCCTCCTCGCTGCCTGCAATTTTCTGCACGGATTCCTTGTAGTTCTCATCACTTGCATATCTGAGATAAACCGCCAGCCGCTCAATGGCGCTCATGTCCTCGATTTTTCTGTCCGGATTTACCTTTCCCAGTTCCAGAAAGTGAAATTCAAGCCTGTCGCTGAGCAAATATCCAGTTTCCTTCTCTCTCACGCCAAAAATGCTGTGGTAAGGGATTTCCTCGTGAAAGAGCTTTTCCTTGATGATGGAAACTACAATGCTTTTCTTCATCTTACCATAAGGCTCGCCCATTTGCAACGCCGAATTTACAAGTCGTCCGCCGTAGAACAGCACCCTGTCGGGGTAAAAAG
>CAVGEP010000061.1:1652-8048 GCA_963628105.1 Alistipes communis | reverse complement strand
GTTAACACGGAAATCACCAAGGAAGAGCACGAATATATGTGGGATGTCATCGAGGAAATGGAATTTGATCCAAAGCGTGACTTAAAGCTGTTGAACCTCAACTGCAACGCTTTCAATGACTCCGGTCTGGAACACGCGCTGAGAGCACAGGGTGTGGAAACTATCGTTTGGGGAGGCTTCTCCAATCAGGCGGCTATCTACTCCAGCTCCATTATGGCTGTGGACAATTGGTTCAACAACATCATTCCGGTTGACGCAACGGTTGTTTACCTTGCTCCTACGGAACCGGGATTTGACGATACTACCCAAGAAAAGATCACCGAAGCCTTTGTTGGTTTCATGGAACCACAGACTTCAAGAGTTACAGACTCTGCTACGGTTATGAAGAAGATCAAGGAAATCTACGCTAAATAGTTTCTCGGTTTTCTCATACATAGGCTGCTGCTTCACAATTCCCCCGGGGCAGCGGCTTTTTTTTACTCAGCAATTCGATGCTTCTGCGTTTTCTGCTATGACAAAGGCGGCAGCAAAGTCTTCCTCGGTGGTAATCGACAGGTGAAGCCTATGCACGCCGGCTTTTTCCATAATTGCAAGCGTATACGGGTTTATTTTTATATAAGGGCTCCCGTCCTCCCTATGGGCGGTTTCTACCTTTCGCATATCAAAGGATTTTTCCGGCAGCAAATGTGCCACAGCCTTGAAAACCGCCTCTTTTGCCGCAAAGCAGGCGGCATAACTTTCCTCCGGCAGGTTTTTTTGTTGACATTCCGCCCTTTCCCTTTCTGAAAAAATGCGGGCAAGGGCTCCGCTGCTGAGTTCTTCCAGCAAAGCCTTCATTTCGCTTATTCTCACCATGTCAATGCCTATACCTAAAATCATGCCGCCACCTGCTATAATTTTTTCCTTGCTGCCAGCACGCTGGAGCAGGCAATATTGTTCAAAATTCTATCCTCTGTGTCGCTTCTTGAGCAGTCGCAGACCGGAAGCCGAAAGCCCTGCAAAATCGGGCCGTAAGCGTTGCAATCCGCCGTCAGCTGCACCAGCTTCGAGGCGATATTGCAGGCGGCGATTTCAGGGAAGATCAGCACATTTGCCTCCCCTGCAACCTTGCTTTCCCGCTTAACCTTTTTCTTTGCCACTCTGGCGCTGATCGCCGCGTCAACCTGAAATTCCCCGTCTATCCAAAGTTCCGGACGCATTTCATTTGCTATCTTTACCGCTTCCGCAACTCTGTCAACTGACGGGCCTGCTCCGGAGCCTAAGGTCGAATAGCTCAGCATAGCACATTTTGCAGGTTCTCCCTTAAAGGCTTCGTAGGTTTCGCAGCTGGCGATGGCAATGCCCGCAAGCTGTTTTGCCGTAGGCTCTACCGACACGCCGCCGTCGGACATACCGATGAAATAATTTTCTTTGCCCTCGAACTCCCTAAGTTCGGTTATGAAGAAACAGGAAGCGGTTTCCACTCCCTCTGCCAAGCCGATAATGCCCGTCGCCGCCATAACCACCTCAAAGGTCGTAGCGTCAAGTCCTGCAAAGGTGCAGTCCACATCTCCTGCCGCTTCCATTACCAGAGCCATATAGAGTGGCTGGGTCATACGGCGGGTAATGGACTTTTTGCTCATGATGATATTTGGCAGGGTAAAATATCTTTCCACCAGTTCGCTTCGATATTCTTCGTTATTGATATCCGCAAATTCGATTTTGGAAATATCAATACCCTCTGCCTCGGCAACAGCCTTTACCTTTTCCTTGTCGCCAACAAATACGATCCTTGCAATCCCTTCGTTATGGGCCTTTACTGCGGCTCTCATCATGGTGGGATTGTCACATTCCGGAATTGCGATTCGCTGATTGTGCGCTCTTGCCTTTTCGTAAATAGATTCAATAAAGCCCATACAAGCCTCCTTATGCAGTAAGTTCTTCAACTTTTTTTACGAAATCGCCGATGGTTTTGAGTCCTCCTGCTTCCGGAATGGAAATTGCCGCGTCAAGTTCGTCCTCAATGCTTGAAATAAAAGCGATGAGCTTGATGGACTGGTTTGAAAGCTCCTCACGGATATCGGTGTCCTTTGTGATTGCGGAGGCATCTACTCCGTATACCTGTGCCGCACATTCTATGATTTTTTCTTCAATATTCATCTCGTTCCTCCTGTTCTTCCTGCTATTCGTCTAATTCCCAAACTACATTTTTATATCCGTCTTCCTGGATGATCACCGCTTTCACCGGCAGCGGCAGCTTTGCACGAAGTTCGTCTGCCCTTGCAGGATCCACATGAATCAGTGTTGAACCGAGGGGATGGGCTCCCTCCGGAATTACCTCAATGATGAAATAATCTCCCACATTCTCATGGTAAGGCGGTTCAAAGAACATTGCCGACGGCGGAATGATCTGGGTGCACATTCCTTTTCCGGACATTTCCACCCATTCGGTGTCCAGCGCCCCGCACTCGTTACAGGCAAGGTACGGAGGAAATTCGATATGTCCGCAGCTTATGCATCTGCGACCCAGAATCTTGCCCTCCTCAAGGGCATCGTAATATGTCTTTACGATTTTCTCACATTTCAACATTTTATTTGCCCTCCCTTTCGCCGTTCTTTAAGATTGTGCAAAGTACATTTTGTCCTCCACCGAAGCCTCGGATCATAGCGTAGTTAATCGGTTTCTTTACCTGGGTTTCTCCCAGCTTTCCACGCATCTGCATTACTGTTTCGTATAAATCGTGGACTCCGGAAGTTCCGTGGGCGTGGCCGTAGCAGCAGCGTCCCCCGTTTGTGTTGATAGGCTTGTCACCTGTAGGCTTGGTTCTGCCCTCCAGCATATATTTCCATGCCTCGCCTTTCGGGATGTATTCACATTCCTCCGAAGAAAGAATCTGTGAAGCCTGGAAGAAGTCGTTGGTAATGAAAAGATCCATGTCCTTTCCTGTAAGTCCCGTCAGCTCTCTTACCTGCTTGTAGGCTGCTGCGGTTGCGAATTTTTCCAGCGCCGGCGTGCCTACTTCCAGGCAGGAGTGGCCGATTCCCAAAACTTCAACATACGGCACTCCCATAGCCTTTGCCTTTTCCGTCGGGCATACCACAAAGGCTCCCGCCCCGTCGCATCTTGCTTCAAAGTGGCTCGCCCGAACATATCTTCCCAGCTTCGGGTTGAATTTGGAACGCAGGAACTCGTCTGCATCTTTCATTCTGAACATCTTCGCCATATCGTCATAGGTGTCATGATATACGCTGAGAGGGTTCTTTGATGCGGTTTCCCGTGAGAACTTTGACATGGTACACAAAACATCGTCTATTTTGTCCTCTAAGCCGTTTTCGATGACATAGCGGTCAAGCCATGCCTCCGCCCCCAGGGAACCTGCGCTGTGAGCCCATCTTGAATAGTCCTTTGGCTGGGCGTTGCAAACGATTCCGCCCCACATCTGGTCGGTGCAGTGTCTGCGCATAAATGACGGCTTCATGGGGTCTGCCAATATAGAATAGGACATATCGCAGGCACCGCTGAGTACGATGTCGTAAACACCTGATGCCACATACATAACCGCTTGCTCCAGTGCAACATAGCCGGTAGAGCAAGCCTCCGAATGGTGAACGGAGCCTTTTCCCTTCATTCCGAACCAGTTTGCCACATGCATATTTGGAGTTCCGGCATCCTCCTGCCATCCCGGGCCTGCCTGGGCATGGATATACATATCCACATCTTTTGCCGTAAGCCCCGCGTCTTTCATGGCTTCAATCGCCGCATATCCGAACAGTTCTCCCTCGGTCAGTCCCTTTGTTTCCGGATTGTCCATGGAAAACATGAAAGGAGTGGCGCCTACGCCGATGATGCTTACGCCTCTGCTAAAAGGCTTCAGCGAATTTATATTTACTTGATAACTCATGTTGTTTCCTTTCTGAAAATAGCTGCCGGGTTAATATCCCGGATTTTCTACCTTGTGATATATCTTTGCCTTTTCCTCTCCCTTCAGCACTCGAAGGGCTCCCAGGGCAAGGGACAGCATCTCGTCCTCTCCCGGATATACGATAACCGGCGCGAGAAATTCCGTGTGCTCCTTGATGTAATCGGTCAGGTAGTTTGAATATGCAATGCCCCCTGTCAAAAGTATCGCGTCGATCTTTCCTTTAACAAAAGGCGCGCATTTTGCAATGTTCTTTGCGATGTTAAGTCCCATTGCCTCGTAGACCAGTTTGGCGTATGAGTCGCCCTCCTCGATCATCTTTTCCACTTCCCGGCATTCCGTGGTTCCAAGGTGGGACATGAGCCCCCCTTGGCGCTTCACCTTTTTCATCATGGCATCATAATTCATTCCCGGCTCGTAGCACATTTTGATTACATCGAAAAGCGGAAGTCCTCCGGCACGCTCAGGGGAGAAAGGCCCCTCCTCATCCGAAATAAAATCTTCTATCTTGCCGTTATGGTGCAGATTAACCGAAATTCCGCCTCCCAGATGGGCAACGATAACCGTAATATCCTTATAGCTCTTTCCCGTTTCCTTGGCGTAACGCATGGCGGCGGCTCTGGTATTCAGATTATGCCCCATGCCCTTGCGACGAAATTCCTTGAATCCGCAGATTTTGTTGATCGGTTTCAGTTCGTCTACGGTAATGCCGTCATAAATATATGCCGGAATCGCCAGTTCATTTCCGATGGCAAAGGCAATCATGGCTCCCACATTTGAAGCGTGTTCGTTTTGGGGTTTATACTTGAGCTGCCAAACCATGTCTTCGTTGATTTCGTATGCTCCCGCTTCGATAGGCGTTAAAAGTCCGCCTCGCGATACAACTGCGCCGAGTTTTTCTATTGCAAAATCATGTTTTTTCAGGCAGTCCAGCACAATTTTCTTTCGGAAATCGTACTGCTCCGCCACATGTTCAAAGGGTGCCAGTTCCTCTTGGGTATGGGACAGAGACTCCGTAAAAAGCGGAGTCTCGCCCTCAAATACCGCGATTTTCGTCGAAGTGGAACCGGGATTTATTACCAGCAAATATGTCTGATTTCCCATGTTCTTTTCTCTCCTAAATTCTTGTTCCCTTTGCCTTGAGCTTGCCCATTAAGAAGGAAATCGTGCCTTCGATGACATCTCCGGTAACCGTCAGATCCGACTTCATGGTAGTCATGCCAAATGGAGTCTTTGACTGCATTTTGAACTTTACATTGTCGCCGTCAACCTTGATTGCCGTAAGCTCTGCGGACTGACCCTCGCTGTCTTCCGAATGGCCTTTCCATACGCCGTTTTCTTCCGTAAGTTCGATGATGGAAGTGATTTCTCCTACCGGAGCCGCAACTTTTAATTCATACTTTCCTGCTACCATTTTTTGTTCCTCTCTTTTCATTAAAATATTAAATCAAATTATTTGATTCCGTGTTTGTGGATGCCCTCCAAAATTCTTTCCGGTGTGAAAGGCATATCTGTCAGATAAAATCCCAGAGCGTCGTAAATAGCCGTGTTAATTGCCGCCGGAACGCCGATTACGCCGGACATTCCCACGCCCTTCGCTCCATAAGGCCCCGTATGGGACGGATTTTCGTAAACCGTTACATCAAAATCAGGAAGATCCAGTGCCGACGGCATTCTGTACTTGTTGTAGTTATCTGCCACAAGATGACCGTCCTTAGGGTCCATAGCCTGATCCTCGAACAGCGCGTATCCCACACCGATGGCAAGACCGCCCTGAATCTGACCCTCAACTACCAGCGGGTTGATGGCTCTGCCGATATCGTGGACATAAACCAGCTTGTCGATCTTCAGGTCGCCGGTTTCGATGTCGATGGAGCAATCCGTCATGCAGCAGCCCACCGCGTTAGGATTACCCATTGGCGTATAGTCAACCTTTACGGAACAGTATTTTCCCGGCTCGTCGTGGTGATAAAGAATATGAGTCGCAATTTCCGACAGAGTGCCTACACATTCGCCGTCTTCCTTGTTCCAAACCGCGGAGTCTCTGACTTCCAAATTCTCCGCGTCGATATCATACTCGTATTCCACCGCCTCGATGAGCTGCTCTTTGAGCATATTCGCGCCCTTTATCATCATGTTGCCCAAAACATATGTGCCGGAGTTTGCCGCAAGTCCAAATTCATAAAGGGTTCCCTTGGTCTGCCCGTGGACGAAATGTACTTCTTCCATTTTGCATCCGAAGGTTTCGGCAATAATAGCGGCCGCAGCACCCAGAAGGTTCATTCCGCCGTCGGCATGGTTTACGGTAACTTCGATGGTGCCGTCCTCTGCCAAAGTGAAGAAGCAGTGTCTGTCCATATTTTCCATGGGCTGTCCGCCGGAGGAGTCAAAGAAGGTTGACATTCCTATGCCATGGACGATATTGCCCTCTCTCTTCGGGCGATTCTTTTTCTTTTCGTAATCCATCCGCTTGGCGGCAATATCGAAAATGGCTTCC
>CAVGEP010000061.1:0-1642 GCA_963628105.1 Alistipes communis | reverse complement strand
CTTCCTGGCCGAAAACCTCCGCTGCATAGATTCCGCCGCATACCTCTCCCGGCTGATTCTTCATATTTTTCTTGCGGATTTCCATACGGTCGATGCCCAGCTTTTCTGCTGCCATATCCATCAAAAGTTCAAGCAAAATCAATCCCTGAGGCGCGCCGTATCCTCTGGAACCGCCTGCCGCAGGGGTGTTGGAATATGCCCCGATGCAGTGCCCGTCAAAGGACGGCATACGATAGGTTCCCGAAAAGTTTGCAAAGTTGATGATTCCTATGTGTCCGGCACGGTTGTGATACCCGCCGTTGTCGAATACAACTTCCTCGCTGCCGCTTGTGATGATTCCCTCCTTGGTAAAGCCGATTTTTCCCTTTTCGTAAAGCACCTCACGGCAAGGAATATTCTTTGTAAATTCTTCCTTTGTAAATTCAACCCTTACAGGCTGCAGGGTCTTTAGGGTGAGGGCTACGGCAGGAGGAATGATGTTCCAGTTTGCTTCGCCGAAGAAGCCTCCCGCATATTCACAGTGAATATTTACCAAAGAATCCGGAATCCCGAAAATCGTTGCGATCCCTTTACGAGCCGCATGAGGTCTCTGTGCTGCCGTCCAGATGTCCAATTCACCGTCAGCCTTCATCCAGGCAGTTGCCGTAAGTGGTTCCAGCTGATTCAGATGCTGTCTTGATGTGTGAATCCACTCAGGGATTTCCACCACGAGATCCGATTCTGCTAACTTTTCCTCCGAGTCCCCGGTGTTTGCAAGGTGTCCGAACTCGATACTCTTGTTTTCCGGCGAGTCCTCGTGAACCGCCGCCGCACCCGGTTTCAGCGCATCAAAGGCGTTCAGGGCTGCCGGCAAGTCCTCATATTCGATTTTTATAAGCTCCACAGCCTTTATCGCTGTTTCCTCGTCCACAGCCGCAACCGCACCCAGCATATCCCCGATATAGTGGGATTTGTGGGAGAAGATCGTCATGTCCTCGTGGTCAATAGGAAGTCTTCCGATCCAGCGCTGCATGGATGGATTGAAAATTTCTTTCGGAGAATTTTCGTAGGTCACGATGGCCTTTACTCCCGGAAGTTTCTCCGCTTCGCTTACATCTATTTTCTTGATATTGGCGTGGGGTCTGTCGCTGAAAATGCATTTTCCGAAAAGGGTGTCCGGAATTTTTATATCCGAAGTGTATTTAACGGCGCCCTGTGATTTCGGTTTTGCCGTAATTGACGGCAGTCTTTGTCCTACATATTTAAATTCCTTTCCCATTACCACCATTCGCCTCCTTCCCGTTTGCGCTGTGCCGCAACGGCTATCGCTTCCACAATTTTTGTATATCCGGTGCAGCGGCAGATGTTTCCGCCTATGGCTTCCCGGATTTCTTCCTCGGTAGGGTTGTCGTTTTCTTCCAGGAAAACCTTTGCCATAAGAATCATTCCCGGACTGCAAAATCCGCACTGGATTCCGTTAAATTCGATAAAAGCCTCCTGCAACGGATGCAATTTGCCGCCCTTTGCAAGTCCCTCTATCGTCAGGATTTCTTTGTTTCTCGCCGCAACTGCCAAGGTGGAGCAGGCAAGGGTGGGAACTCCGTCCAAAAGCACCGTGCAGGCTCCGCATTCCGCGCAGCGGCAGCTTTCCTTTGTGCCTGTC
>CAVGEP010000060.1:0-8060 GCA_963628105.1 Alistipes communis | reverse complement strand
ATCGAAGACCTTGGCTACACGGTAAAATACAAATTCTACAGAAGCACAAAGAAAGCCAAAGGCTACAAGGCAACAGTAGAAAAAGCAGGCAAAACCTATACCAACACCACCGGCAAGAAAGGTACGAAGTACTATTACAAAGCAAGGGTGATGGTATACGATGCACAGGGCGAGCTGATTGCGAAGAGCGCATTGACACAGTGCAAGTACGCTAGCAGAACGAAATAGAAAAGTATGCGAAGGTTCGTCGGACAGTCCGACGAACCTTCCTTGTATATTGCAATACTTTGGCGAACGACTTCAGATTTAAACTTGGAGCGAATAATCATTCCTACAGGTTTTTCGAATCACAGATAAAAGCGGTTTTCGGCGCGGCGATTTCCGTACATGGCTTCCAGCTCTTCCTTGTGGTAGAGAAAGCCCGGATCGGTGAAAATTTTTGCCGAATGCGGGCATTTTTTTGTGCAGGCGCAGCATTTGATGCAGATTCCCGGGACCTCGGAAAAGTCCTCCCGGGAAATGGCGCCCATAGGACAAAGAGCGGCGCAAAGCCCGCAGCCTGTGCAAGCTGCGGTTGTAACCGGCTTTACCTTGCGGATGTCGATGGAATTACCATGACGGTCGCGAGGCTGATAATATGGGGCGTCGGCTTTGCCGTCAACTTTGACTGCCGGGATTTCCTCGCAGAAAGCCACGGATTTTACCATCTTCCCGAAGACGGAGAGAGCGAAACTTTCGGCTTCCTTGATGTCGTCCTCATCGGGCCTGCCGCCGCCAAGCGTAGTGGAAAAAGAATGTTCGCAGGAGAATGCCGCCGCCGCAATGGTGCAAAACCCGTGAGATTTAAGAAGCGCCGATAGCTCTGCAAGAGAGTTATCAAATGCCCTGTTTCCAAAGGTTACGAGCGGAATAGCAAAGGCGCCGTTTCCTTTGATTGTATCTAGATATTTTAGCAAGAGATTCGGAAGCCTGCCCGCGTAGGTCGGACAGCCGAAGATCACAAGGTCGGTTTCGCAAAGCGCAGGGAAGCTTTCGCGAGCCTTTGGCAGGGTAAAGTCATAGGCAGCGACTTCTACGCCGCAGCTTGCCCCGAGACAGTCCGCCACTACGGAAGTGATTTTTTCCGTGGCTCCCGTTGCGCTAAAAAATATTTTCCAAACTCTTTTGATTTGCATAATGCGTTGCGTCCTTTCTTTTCGTTGAATAGCGGTAGATTATCCAGTGATTATCAATGACTGCCGGAGATTTTTTGCGGCAGGAAACTCCGTCAGCAAATGTCGGCAGGAAGCCGCTTTTCTACCGTATAAGCCAGTATTCCGATGAGGATCCCGCCAATCAGACCGGTGAACAGCAGAACCGAAAAATAGCTCATAAGGCTTGGCGTTGAAACCACGATGCACGCCGCCACCAGCTGACCCAAGTTGTGGGCGACGCCCCCGGCCATGCTCACGCCTACCATGCTAAAAAGCCCGGTGCGCTTTAGAAGCTGCATCACGATGAGGCTTAGGATCCCGCCGGCAAAGGAGTAAATCATGCCGAAGACGCCGCTGAAGAGCAGCCCTGCCAAGGCGATCCGCACGCAGTTTATCGAAAGCGCCCGCCGAAATCCCATGCGGTAGAGGGCGATGATGATGACTAAATTCGCAATCCCAAGTTTTACGCCGGGAACCGGAATCGGTATGGGGATCAGCGCTTCAATATACGAAAATATCAGCGCCAGCGCGGCAAACATCGCGGAGAAAGCGAGCATTTTCGCCCTATCGCCGGCCCGAGGTGACGTTCCCCAGGCTGTTTTTTTCCCGGACGATTTCCTCTGAGATGATTTAGCCGGAGATGACATCAACATCACCTCCCTTATCGCTTACAATTTCAACGATTACTTTGTTCGGCAGACAGGCGATGCTGTCCTTTGTATGGGAAATTGCTCCCGTATGCACGCAAATCTGATTCTTGCAGGAGGAAGAAGTCATTGAAACCGTGCCGTCTTTTATGGTAATATGATTAGTGTGGCCTCCTTGGCTGACCTCGATTTCTCGATCCTCGCTTAGGTCATACGTACCGAAAACCTCGCCGCCTGCGGTTATGACGACCTTGTCGCCTTGCCTATCCGCGGCAAGGGAGTACCAGGAAACGAAAAGCCCCAGAGCCACGAGGCATATTAACAAAAGAATATCTGCTTTTTTTATCATAAAAATTTTTAAAAACTCCTTATGAAAGGCTGGAATATACATGAAAAATTCAAAAGAAACCTCTGGTGCGGCAGCAAAGCTTTGCGCCCTTGTGCTGAGTCTTGCTCTAATTATAACACAAACCGCCTGCGGAGCCAACGAAAAAACAGGCGAAAATGCCGGAGTCAGCAAGACGGGATTTTTTCTCGATACCCTTTGCACCGTTACGATATTCGGGGTAGAAGATCAAGACGGGAAGCTTGCCGCAATGACCGATGAGAAACTGAACCAAAACCTCTTGCAGCTGATCACCGATGCGTTCAAGGTATGCGACACCTACGAAAAGATGCTAAGCAAAACCATTGAAACTTCGGACATTGCCAAGATAAACGCCGCGGGCGGAAAGCCTGTGACGGTAAGCGACGAAACCATCGAAGTTATTAAGAAAGGAATCGAGTACGGCGATAAGTCCGGTGGCGCCTTTGACATCACCATCGGCAAGGCGACTGACCTTTGGGGCTTCAGGGAGGCAGAAGCGGGGGAAGATTCTCAGTCCGGAATGGTTGGGAAAGTCCCCGATGCGGCGGAGCTTGCCGAGACCATGAAGCATGTGGACTATAAAAAGATAAAGATTGAGGGGAATACCGTCAAGCTGGAAGATCCGGAAATGGAGCTTGACCTTGGCGGCATCGCCAAAGGATATATCGCAGACAAGGTTACCGAATTTCTCTGCGAAAATGGAGTGACCAGCGGCGTTGTGGACCTGGGCGGAGACATCGTTGTAATCGGCGGAAAGACCGAAACGCTGGTTAACCCGGAGGGTGAGGCTCGGGAATTTAAGGTGGGAATCAAAGACCCGCTTTCGGAAAGCGGCGATATAATCGGAACGGTTCCGGCGAAGGACAAGACCATCGTAACCTCCGGCACCTACGAAAGATATTTTGAAGAGGACGGGAAAAAATATCATCATATCCTCGACAGCAAGACCGGATATCCGGCAGATACGAATATATTATCCGTTACCATAATTGCAGGCAAGGGCTGCTCGGCTGACTGCGATGCCCTCTCTACAAGCTGCCTCGCGCTTGGCCTTGATGCCGGGCGAAAGCTAATTGAAAAGACAGAGGGTGCCGAGGCGATTTTCGTGGACGCAGAGGGCAATGTTACCACTACCTCTGACGAAATCGGATTTGCCCGCTCCTAGGAGGCGCGTAGCGAAAATCGGCTTTGCCCCAAGTTAGACAGCTCAGCGGGCGCGCCAAAGCGCGAGGAGCTGCCGTATCAGCGGCTCAATCTGCGCAAGCGGCAGGCGGCTATAATAAAAGATGAGCGCGCTGGTTTCCTGATCGGTAATTTCCGACAGGGGAACCATTTGAAGACCGAGAGACTTTGCTTCTTCGCAAAGCTGCTCGGCTTTTTTTTGCGAACGAACTTTGACGGTGAGATTGATGCCGGAGTGGGTGTCGATAGGCATCGCAACTCCGCCGCCGTGAGCCGAAAAGGCGGCGAGGGCAGTCTGTAACTTCTGGGCGTACAGACTGCGCGCCTTGCGTATTCCCGTGTAATAGTAGCCGTCCTCCATGAATAACGCAAGGGTGAGTTGCTCCGCCTTGGAGCAGGTCTGGGTGTATTCCCGCTTGATGGAACGGAAGATTTCCGCCATGTTTTCCGGCAGAACCATGTAGGAAATTTTGATTGCAGGGAAAAGGGTCGAGGAAAAGGAGCCGAGGTAAACCACGCAGCCCAGCTTATCCAAGCCTTGCAGCGCAGGCACCGGCTTTCCGAAATAGCGCAGCTCGCTGTCGTAGTCGTCTTCGATGATGACGCTCCCGTTTGCGGCAGCCCAGTCCAAAAGTTCGTAGCGCCTGCCCGCCGGCATAACCGCCCCGGTAGGAAACTGATTCGAGGGATTCACATAGACCGCAGACCGGATATTTGCTGGAAGCTTCGCGATTTCGATGCCGTCCCGCCTTACCGGAATGTGGGAAATGGAAAACCCCGCGTCTCTGAACATACTCTGCACCGGAAGATAGCCCGGAGCCTCGAGGCAAACCAGCCGAACCCCTGTTTTGAGCAGAATTCGCGAAAGGTGGCTGGTCATCTGCTGGGTTCCTGCGCCGATAACGATGCTGTCGAGGCTTGCGTTAACGCCTCGGGAGGAATATAGATATTTTGAAATTTCGTAGCGCAGCGCCGCTTCCCCTTGAGGGTCGCTTTCAAAAAGCAACAAATCGGAATACTCGTTAAAAACCCTGGCAGAACATTTTTTCCATTTTACAAAATCGAAGCAGCTCGGATCGCTGATGTAGGCGGCGGGCGGAAAAGAAAATCCGCCGATTCCGCCGAAACCGCGCATATCGGAATTTGCAGAACTTGCGGGGTTCGCCGGATTTGCATGGTTTGCGAAACTTGCGGGATTCACTGGGAGCTGTCTTTTGATGCCTGTATCGCAATTTGACGATGGGACGAAACCCGCCGAAGCTTTTGCCGGATTTGCCTCTCCTGCGGCAGCGGGAGCGCCGCCCATAGCAGAGGGTGACACACCCATAACAGAGGGCGAGATACCCGCGGCAGAGGGTGACACCGCCGCGACGAAGTATCCGGATTTCGGGCGGCTGACGATATAGCCCTCAACCAGCAGCTGGTTATAGGCAAGGGAAGCGGTGGTGATACTGATCCCAAGCTCCTTCGCCAAGGTTCGAAGGGAGGGCAGCTTTTCTTCCGCTTTCATCTCTCCGCTGAGAACGCGAAGCTTGATCTCATCGTATAACTGTAAGTATAAAAAACGTGTGTTACTGTCATCTTGATTGATATAAATTGGTCTCATTTCGCGAATTACTCCAAACTGTTATGATAAAAATAATTATTTTTGAATATTTTAATAATAACACATCTGAGGTATAATGACAATAGCAAATGAGAAAGAGGTGAAGACGATGAGAATAAGTGAAAAGACCAATACCCTCGTAATGACCGCCATGATGACCTGTCTGGTGCTTCTCACAACCTATACATTCAAAATCCCGACGCCGTTTCAAGGATATGTGCATCTGGGCGATGCCATGATCTTCCTAAGCGTGCTCATCCTAGGCAGAAAAAACGGTGCGGCAGCGGCGGCCTTTGGCTCGGCACTTGCCGACCTTCTGGGCGGTTATGTTGCCTTCGCCCCTTGGACCTTTGTCATAAAAGGGCTCATGGCGCTGGTGATGGGATGCTTTATCGATATGATGGCAAAAAAAGAGGGCAAGTCCGTCAAAATCTGCTCCGTTCCCCTCATCGAAATTGTTGGCATGCTTATCGCCGGAGCCGTTATGGTCCTCGGATACGGCGTTGCCGACGCGGTTATCGCAGGAAATATCATGTCCGGAATACTCAGTATGCCCGCAAACTGCGGACAGTTCATAGCAGGAATGGTAATCGCAAGCGTGCTGGCGGGGGCGCTGTACAAAACACCGGCAAAAAAATATTTTTCTTATAATCTAAAGTAGCTGAAAAAAGCCAAAACGCCCACCGCGGTACTCGCGGCGGCTTAAAAGGCGTAGAGACAAAATTGCGGCAGCGCGATTCCGCAGGAGCGCGCAGCCCTGTCGCTCCGAGGACTAAGCAGCAGAGCAATTTATGTCCTCGAAGCCTTTGCAGAGGCGAAAAATCCTGCGTCCGATCGAAAACAAACGCAGGCTTTTTTAGTTCTTGGTGCGGCGCTCGCCGCCTTGCCGCCTAGCCACAGACGATTTTTCCGGCGCATTTTAGAAATTGCTCAAAAGGCGTAGAGACAAAATTGCGGCAGCGCGATTCCGCAGGAGCGCGCAGCCCTGTCGCTCCGAGGACTAAGCAGCAGAGCAATTTATGTCCTCGAAGCCTTTGCAGAAGCGAAAAATCCTGCGTATAAGATTACTGGTATAAGTTCTCCGCACGCGGGAATTTATATATTGCAAAAATTTCTTCATGGACACGGGCAGCTTCGGCTGCCCGTTTCCAAATAATCACTAAGTCTAAAAAAAGTTTGAAGAAATTTGCAAAAAACACTTGTACATTCCCGCAAAAAATAGTATACTATATAAGTGATGTGCGGTCGTGGCGGAATTGGCAGACGCGCAAGACTAAGGATCTTGTGTCCCAAAGACATGCAGGTTCGACCCCTGTCGACCGCACCATTTACTTTTGAGCATTCCCTGAGGGAATGCTTTTGTGCTTTCAGGGGAAAGGGGATATAAGAAAATGAAGACAAAATATTTGATCATAGGCGCAGGCCCCGCCGGAATATTCACGGCGCTGGAGCTTATCAGAAACGGACGCAAAGGAAACGAGATCACCATTGTGGAAAAGGGCGCTGCCATCGAAAACCGCGCTTGCCCGAAGACCCATACGGGAAGCTGCGTAGGCTGCAAGAATTGCAGCATTACAACAGGATTCTCCGGGGCGGGAGCTTTTTCCGACGGAAAGCTTTCCCTTTCGCCGGATGTGGGCGGCGATTTGCCGGAGCTTATCGGCTATGACTTTGCGAAAGAACTCATTGACTACGCGGACAGTATCTACCTCGAATTTGGCGCAGACACCAGAATTGAGGGAATTGACTTTCCGGAAGAGATCAAAAAAATCCGCAAGAGAGCCATCAGAGCGGGGCTGAAGCTGGTTGACTGCCCGATTCGGCATTTGGGCACCGAAAAGGCCCAGGAAATTTACTACAAAATTGAACAATATCTTCTCGGCGAGGGGGTAACCATGTACTTTAACAGCCAGTGCGCGGATCTCATCATCGAGGAGGGCGTTTGCAACGGCGCAAAGGTTGAAATCAAAGGCAAAGAGGAACAGATTTTTGCCGATAAAACCATCGTTTGCACAGGACGCAGAGGAGCCCTTTGGCTGGAAAGCCTTTGCGCGAAGCACGAAATCGCCCACAAACCGGGGACGGTGGACATCGGCGTGCGGGTGGAGGTCAGAAACGAGATTATGGAAGAGGTCAACAAATACCTTTACGAATCCAAGCTGATTGGCTATCCGCAGCCCTTTTGCAATAAGGTTAGGACATTTTGCCAGAACCCCGGCGGCTTCGTGAGCCAGGAAAACTACGACGAAAATTTGGCGGTTGTCAACGGACATTCCTACAAGGAGCTGAAATCCGAAAACACCAACCTGGCGATACTCTGCTCCCACAATTTCACATATCCCTTCAATCAGCCCATCGAATATGCGAAAAAGATAGGCGAAATTACCAATATGCTGGGGGCAGGCAGAATTATGGTGCAGCGCTACGGCGATATTTTGGCAGGAAAGCGCACATGGGAGCGGGAACTGGAACATTCCAATGTCAGACCGACCCTAAAGGACGCGGTGGCAGGAGATATAACCTCGGCGATGCCGTACCGGGCGATGATTTCAATCATAAATTTTATCAAGAGCATGGACATTGTGGTTCCGGGATTTGCCAGCGATGAAACCCTGCTGTACTCCCCGGAGCTGAAATTCTACAGCAACAAGATTGACATGGATGCCGACCTCAATACCGGCGTAAAAAACCTGCATTGCTTGGGCGATTCCACGGGCTGGACTCGGGGGCTGATGATGGCATCGGTGATGGGGGTTTTGATGGGCAGAAAGCTCAGCGAGGAAAAATAGAGAAACAGAGGAAAACGCAAAGAAAAGAACAGAAAAGACGGAGGAGGACTTACACGCCTGATTGGAACATTTCCTTAGGCGGCAAGCCCTCTTTTTCGTTATATAAGCCACTTTTTTTAACAACTATGCAGCGTGCATAACAAAGATTAAGTCTCGAATGATAAAATATTCTCATCTAACTAATTCATATGATAGACGGATCTCGATTGCGATAAAGCTTAATATTGCGCGGGATTTGGAAAGGAGACATTCAATGAAAAAGAAAATTTTTGCGCT
>CAVGEP010000059.1:1375-8088 GCA_963628105.1 Alistipes communis | reverse complement strand
TAAGCCTGAGCAGCTCCTTAAATACCCCCGGATGCTCGGTTTTCTTGGCAGGGGCGTCCTGAATGGACAAGTCAAGGAGTTCAAGCCCTCTTTCAAAAGCTTTCATCTCCTTTTCCCTATCGCCTTTTTCCTTACGCTTTGCGGCTCTGCCGAACTCGCTCCCAATGTTAGCAAGCTGCTGCGCCAATGTCATCGTTTTCCATCTCCGCCCCTCCTAAATGTGATATTTACATTATATTACATTGCCTTTTGCGCAAGTTGCAAGATTTTCTCCCGGGAATCATCTCTGAGGAATCATTTCCGCCTTAAAGAAATTTTTACCCGGGAATCATTTCCGCCTTAAAGAAATTTTGCTTGACAAATTTGCGTTTCAAGGGGTAAAATGATTCTGTTAAAAAGTTGTGTAGCGAAAGCGTAAGTCCAAACGGGCTTACGCTTTTTATTTTTGCAAAAATTTTAGAAAGAGGTATTACAAATGAATACGAAACAAGGACAAATTAAGCAAGGGAGGCCCGGCAGGCGTAAGAATCTTGCCACAGCCATTCTTTCCCTGTCCCTGCTCACGGTTATGGCGGGAGCTGCCGTGGCTCCGGCTCTCGGCATTATCAAAGAGCATTTCGCAGACGCAAATCAGCTCCTCGTGCAGATGATTATCAGCACTCCGGCGCTCTTTATCGTGCTGACGAGTCTTGTGTTTCCGAAGCTGTCTGCGAAGTTCAGAGCCCGCGACCTGTTGATGTTCGGGCTTTTGCTCTACACAGCGGGGGGCGCGGTTTCCGGAATCATCGACAATATTTACTGCGTGCTCTTCTTTCGCGCCTTGGTGGGAATCGGCGTGGGAATCATCATGCCCCTTTCTACAGGGCTTTTGACCTTTTATTTTACCAAAGATAAGCAGGACAGGCTCATGGGCTATTCTTCCGCTATGAACCAGATGGGAGGCGCGGTTGCAACGCTTCTGTCCGGACTTTTGGCGACGGTCAGCTGGCGGCTCAGCTTTCTCGTGTACCTGATAGGACTTATCAGCGTCATCCTCTGCCTTCTGTTCCTGCCAAACGAAAGGATTGCAAGCAAAAATGCGCCCGAGCGGGACAAGCATATTGAAGGTTCATCACCTGATATGGCAAGAAATCAAAGGAAAAATTCCCTCCTGGGAGAGTTCTATCCCTATGTGGGAGCGATGCTCCTTTTGATGATTTCTTTCTTCGTCTTCCCTTGCGATTTTGCCATGGAAACCGCGAAAGAAGGAATTATCCCCCAGCATCACATCTCCGTCATCATGGCGGGCATGGACATCGTTGCCTTTCTGGGCGGGCTTAGCTTTGTTCACATCAAAAAAGCCGCAGGCAGCAACACGCGGCTCGTGGCTCCGTTGATGTTTGCGGCAGGCTATGCGTTCCTCGCATTTGTGGGCGGCTGGACGGGAGCTTTAGTTGGCTCAATCTTCATAGGTTTTGCAAACGGTCTTGGAATCCCTTTCATCATCTCCACCGCTTCTCAAAAAGCAGGGAAAGCCGCAGCGCTGACGGTTATGCCTCTGCTGTCGGCTTCCCTGTATCTGGCGCAGTTCGTCACGCCAGTTCTTCTTTCCCTTTGCGAAGCCGCTTTCGCCGGGCTTGCGCTTGCGCATTTGCCTTACTGCGTTGCTCTCGCATCCTCCCTGCTCTTTGCGGTCTGGTCGCTGCGGGCTACTTAATTCCGGCAATGTCCTTTGCAAGCTGCTTCTTGCCTTCGATATTGCCCTGTCTTTGAATCATGATGCGCTGCGCCTGCGGAGAGCCTGCACCGTGCATTACATCATCTCAATTATCACGGTGGTGCCCATGCCTCCGCCTGCGCAAAGGGAAGCAAGTCCGTACTTTCCGCCCCGTCTTTTAAGTTCGTAAAGCAGCGTTACAACAAGCCTTGAGCCTGTTGCGCCTACCGGGTGCCCCAGGGAAATTCCGCTGCCGTTAACATTCAGCTTATCTTCGTCAATTCCCAGGGTTCCGGCACAGGCAATACACTGGGATGCAAATGCCTCGTTGATCTCAAATAAGTCAATGTCCTCAACGGTAAGCCCCGCTTTTTTGAGAGCCTTTTGGGATGCGCTGATAGGCCCGATACCCATTACCTCAGGTCTTACCCCTGTGGTTGCAACGGCCACGATTCTGGCAAGTATAGGCGCGCCGACCTCCTTTGCCTTTTCTTCGCTCATAAGGATAACTCCCGAAGAAGCATCGTTCATTCCCGAGGCGTTTCCTGCGGTTACTCGGCCGTCCTCTTTAAAAGTGGGCTTCAGCTTCGACAGCTTTTCCAGACTGGCATCTCTTCTCGGATATTCGTCCGTGTCGTAGGTTATGTCGCCTTTTTTACCCTGTACCGTAATCGGAATAATTTCTTCCTTAAATTTGCCTGCGTCAATGGCCGCTACCGCTCTCTGCTGGGAGCGCAGGGAGTATTCGTCCATCTCTTCTCTTGTAACATTGTATTCATCTGCCACATTTTCCGCGGTAATTCCCATTGCCGGGCCTATACCCAGGTTTGTAAGGGAATCCCACATGGAATCCCGCATCTCCATGTGACCGTATTTTTTACCGTATCGTGCGTCAAATACCATATGCGGGGCGGTGCTCATGCTGTCTGCTCCCCCGGCCATAATGCAGTCCGCCTCTCCTGCCATAATCTGGTAGTATCCGAACTGTATTGATGACATGGAGGATGTGCAGTTTCTATGGATTGTGATGCCCGGTACGGTTACGGGAAGCCCCGCCTTTACCAGCGCCACTCTTGCGAGGTTATTTTCTTTGTATGTCCTTTGGTAATTACATCCCCAGATGACATCATCGATGATTTCAGGGTCGATACCTGCCCTTTCAACCAATCCCTGCATTACCGGAATTGACAGATCCAAAGATGTAATGGTTTTAAACTGTCCGCCGATTGTCCCGATGGGGGTTCTTGCGGCAGCCACAATTACTACATTTCTCATTTTTGTTCCTTCCTATCAGATGCGATCCAGCGCTTTTGCGACCTTCACCAGTTTTATATTCAACTCCTCGGCGGATTTTTTCATTTCCTCCTGAGTCCAGTCCTCTATGCCGTGTCCTCCGGTCTTAAAGCCCAGCCTTCCCGCCGCAATGTTGTCCGTCACAAGTTTCTGCACCTCATGGGTATCTTCAATATCAGGAAAAACAAATTCGTGAATCGCCTTTGTCATGTCCAGCCCGCAGGAATCCATTACCTCAAAGGGGCCCATAATGCCCACCCGCATTCCGAAGCCGTATTTAATCGCCTCATCCACCGCTGCCGGAGAAGCAATGCCCTGTTCCACGATTGAAATCGACTCTCTGAAAAGGCAATGCTGCAATCTGTTTGCAAGGAAGCCGGGCACATCTTTTTCTACGATGACCGGGTGTTTCCCTGCATTTTGTAGTGCGTCAAAGGTTCTTGCAACCACTTCTTCGGAAACATCCTTCGTCTTTACAACCTCAACCAGCGGAATCAAATATGCCGGATTCCAGAAATGTGTGCCTATAATCCGTTCTTTATGCCGCGCCTTTTCTGCAATCAATGTGATGCTGAGGGCCGAGGTGTTCGATGCGAGGATAGCTTCCTGCGGACAAAGCTCATCAAGCTTTTTGAACATCTCCTGCTTTACTTCCAGGTTTTCCACTATCGCCTCGAAAACGATATCCGCAAAATCCGCAATGTCCTGTATTTCCTCGGTATAAGTAACTTTGGACATAATTTTCGGAATATCCTTCTTACCGATCACATCCTGACTTGCAAGAAAATTCAGGTTTGCTTCCATGTTTGCCCGGGAATCCCCTCGTTCTTTGTCATTTCCCACATATAAAACTTTTACTTCGTGTCCTTTGGAGGCAAAGAGCTGGCCGATGCCCACTCCCATTTTGCCTCCGCCTATAATGCCTATTTTTTCATTCATCTTCCTGTCCCACTCGTCAATTACTTGAAATTTTAGTATACTCCGTAAGGATATTCCTTATCCGGAACGCTTCTGTCAATTCTGTCTGAAGGAACAATAGCAACCGCACGAACAATTGTACCGTCACCCATGTACCAGCGAAGCGGGAATGCGCAGAACAGGAATCTCTGGTTGGTTACCTTGTCTAAATCTCCGCCCAGGTTTTCGATACCCATTACATTGTTTGCCATAAGAATGTCGTGGCAAGGCTCCCATTCAGGGAAATCTTCCAGTGCCGGATGACCGAACTGTTCTTCGTATTCTTCTACTATACGAGGCACATAAGGGCCCGGGCCGTGATCAGCTGCATATGTATAAAGAATATGGTCGATTGCCTGCATATCAAAGCCAACGCCTCTTACATGGTGCTCAACGAACCATTTTGCGCCTTCTATAGCAAGTCCAGGGCTATATGCAAAGTAGTCGTCATTTTCGCCCCAGCGTCTATGTGTACCTGTATTCAAAAGTACCCAGTCGCCTTCCTTTATTCCTCCCGGAACCTTCTTTGCTGCCTCTTCAATGTCGGCAACCGTGATAAGCTCCCATTTTTTCTTAGGAATATCAAGGCAAACTGCCTCCCCAAAGTAGTTCTGAATCGGAAGCTCGTGGGTAAACGGGCTTTCCGGTATTACATGAGCCGGAGAGTCCGCATGGGTTGAGTTATGCATATGGAATGAATTGAATGTCTGCAGCAGCCTGTAGTGCATCGGCATATGCTGCACTCTGTCAATGTGAAAATCTCCGTTTGAAGGCCAAAGCGGATTGCCTCTGCCAAAGGGATTTGAAAGGTCAATAAGCTCAAAAGAGCCGCCCTTGAACATATCAAAGATACTTCCGTCATAAGGTTTTTTCCAATCATTTGTGTGTGCAAAGCACTCTTCACGGGTGTGTCTAACAGCGATTTCTGACATAATTTTTTCTCCTTTTCTCATTTATTTTGTATTTATTTTTATTGCTTTTGCAAATGCAAAATCTCTCTGGCTTCGTCCGGAGTGGCAATTGACTTTCCCACTTCCTTTACAATGCGTCCTACCCTTTCCACAAACTCCTCGTTGGACTTTGCTTTTTGTCCCGCATTAAGGTAAACATTGTCCTCCAGACCGACACGGATATTTCCTCCCAGCGCAAGGGCGGAAAGCATAATTTCGTTCGCGCCTCTTCCGATTCCGAAGGCGCTCCAGGTGCAGTTTTCCGGCAGATGATTTACAAGGTACACAAGATTCTCCGTGGTTGCTTCCATTCCGCCCGGTGCCCCGAGGCAAAGCTGAAAATGCGCAGGTTCCTCAAGAATGCCCTTGCTGAGGTAGTATTTTGCCGTGTTCAGCATCCCGATATCAAAAACTTCTATCTCCGGTTTTACTCCTGCCTGAATCATTTCCCTGCCGCAAAGCTCCAGAAATTCCGGCTCATTCATAAAGACGACCTTGTTCAGCCAGTTCATGGTACCCGCGTCGAAGGACGCCATTTCCGGTTTAAGCTCTTTAAAGGGTTTAATTCTTTCTTCCCAGCTAAAGCCCTGACCTCCGGATGAAGTAAGGTTAAGCACAACTGGACATTTTGCCTCTCTGATCAGGCTCACCGCTTCGGCAAACTTGTCAAAGCGCATACTCGCGCTGTCATCATCGTCCCGTACATGGATATGAACCGCCGATGCTCCTGCTTCATAACAGGCTATTGCGGAAGCCGCAATATCTTTTGGCTGTGTCGGCAGATTGCTGTTATCGGCTTTTGTCGTCACCGCCCCTGTCAAAGCGGCCGTAACAATTACCTTGTTCTTATCGTTCATTCTTCTGGTCTGGTACATTTTTTTCTCCTTATATCTGTCTTATATTCTTTTATCCTTTATTTTTCGTCACCGCATAATGTTAATTTCAAAGGGGGAAGCCCTGTTTTTCTTTTCCCGAAGCCGACTCCCTGCATCAAAACATTGCTGCATTTTTCCGGCAACCCGAACTTGTCCACAACTCCGGCGAGAATCGCGGCCCCTGTGGGGGTCAAGAGTTCCTGCTTAACATCCGACCTGTAATGAGGCAGCTTTGTGTCGCTGAGAATCTGCTTTACCGCGGGAGCAGGAACCGGCAATTCGCCCCAGGCACATCTGACAGTTCCATACCCGGTGGGAACTTCCGTCGAAACTATTTCTCCGATGTCAAAATAGTCCAAACCGATTGCCGCCCCTACAACATCCACTATCGAATCAATGGCACCGATTTCGTGAAACTGCACTCTTTCCGGCGGAACATTATGTACCGTGGCTTCTGCCTTTGCCTTAACCGCAAAGATTTTGTTGCTCAGGCTTTGAATACGGCTGCTCAAACCGCTTTCCCGCACCATGTCCTGTATATCGGCATAGTTACGGGCCTTTACGCTGTAAGGATGAATATTCATAACTGCGGAATCTTTCAGTTTAACATCCACATCCGCGCCTTGCTTTCCTTGATATTCTTTTTTTCGCAGCGACAGGGAAAACTCATTTTTTATCCCCAGCCGCCCAAGCTGTTCCTCCACATAGCTAATGGGCATTCCCATATCTACGAATGCTCCCAGCATCATGTCCCCACTCATGCCGGAGCTGCAGTCAATATATAATGTCCTCATACGCTTGCTCCTTAGTTTACTTCTTTTACATCTTGACTGACATATATTAAAGCAAATATTGTGCCACTTTCATATTCTAAGGAACCATTGAAAAATGCCGCTTCTCATTTTCGCCCGTTGCAAATGGTAATGTGGTTTGTTGCAAGGC
>CAVGEP010000059.1:0-1365 GCA_963628105.1 Alistipes communis | reverse complement strand
GGCAACAACAGAGTCTTTACTTTCCGCAGCGGTTTTGATATAATATTGTCAAAATAAAGAAAGGATTGGCGGGGCTCTATGAATCAGGTGCTTGCAATATGTGATGTTAAAGAAAAAATTCTGACTGCGTTAAACAGAAAAGATTATCAAAATGCCGAGTATATCAAAGGTTTTCTCGAAGAGATCTCGAGGGATTTAGACGCTTTCTTGGATTTGGGAATTGACTTCAAGCATGTGGTGGAAGCCCTTGATGACAGCATATTTATCACAGACAGTGACGGTGCCTGCCTGTATGTCAACCCTGCCCACAAGCGGAATACCGAAATTTTGCCCGAAGAAGTTCTTGGCCGGAAAGTGCAGGATATTGTTGCAGATGGCAGTCTTTTTACGGGAGGGGCAACTCTTGATGTTATCAAGACAGGTCGCAAGGTGTTCCGTCTGTCCACAGTGAACAAGACCGATCCGCCCAGCGTTGGCTACACCGTGGGAGTCCCCCTTTTTAACGAGGACGGAACCCTCCACCAAGTTGTGGTCAGCAGCCGCCCCGTACTTTCTCTGAGGGCATTGCAGGAGGACTATGAAAAATTCCTTCAGGAAGCAAACTCTTTGGGGAAAGAAAGCATCCGTATTATTTCGGAAGAAAATTATCCTTCGGCTCGCCTCTCCGGATCATCTCCGTCCTACAAAAGGATTGCGGCAACGATAAAAATGGCCGCACCGACAGACGCGACGATTCTGATTTCGGGGGAATCCGGCGTAGGGAAAGAGGTTGTGGCGGATGAGATTTGTCGTCTGAGCACTCGGAGCCGCAAGCCTTTCATCAAGGTAAACTGTGCTTCCATTCCGGCAAACCTGCTGGAATCCGAGCTTTTCGGCTACGAACAGGGGGCCTTTTCCGGTGCTGTCAAAGGCGGCAAGCCCGGTCTTTTTGAAATTGCCAACGGCGGCACGATTCTCCTGGACGAAATCGGTGAAATGCCGATGGATTTACAGGCAAAACTTTTGAGAGCGATTCAGAACCGTGAAATTATCCGTGTAGGCGGTACCCACCCGATAAAGCTTGACCTTCGGTTTCTTGCCGCGACAAACGCCGATTTAAAAAAGAAAGTCGCAGAGGGTTCCTTCCGTCAAGATCTTTATTACCGCTTAAATGTAATTCCCATTAAGATTCCGCCGCTGCGGGAACGCGAAGAGGATCTGGATGATTTGATTCGGCATTTTATGGATTATTTTGCGGCAAAACATCAGCGGAGCTTCACCTTGTCGGAATCTTCGCTGGCTCTGATGAAGCAGTATTCCTGGCCGGGCAACATCCGCGAGCTTGAAAATATTATTGAGTATCTTACCATTTGCGCATCCGGGGCC
>CAVGEP010000058.1:0-8176 GCA_963628105.1 Alistipes communis | reverse complement strand
GGTAATATCAAAGATAATTCGATATATCTTTCGATCTTTTACGGAAAAATTCTTTACGATAACCGCAATATCGGACAGCATTACAGAAACTGCGCCTATGCACAATGCCATCGCCGCGCTGTAGGAGCGCACCGCCGACACGCCTAAATTATATGCAATCACCATGTCGATGCCGCTTCCGCCCAGATATCCTGCGACTATGGCGCAAACGCCCAGCAGAACCCGAAAGCCTTCGTGAGAAAAGCTAAATAGCATCCTCGAGCCCCAAAGAATAAGCGCCCCCATCGCAAGTGCCAGCGTTACGCCGTAAACGCAGCCGGCTACCGCAAATCCACCTCTGAGATGCACATATTCGTATATGAGAAAAGCCTGAACCAGGATCTCAAATATCACCGCGCACAAAAAATATCGTTCCTTCGCCTCTCCGGATTTGTCATATACAAAATGGATGCCGCCCATTCCTCCAATAAGAAGGATAGCCCCGGCTATTAGTCCGTAATTCATAGATAGTTCGTCCTTTGCTGTCGTAAGCTTTGTCTTTTCGCAAAGAAGTTTGCGCCGGCACATACCGACGCAAACTCCTTAGATAATACTTATGTTAAAAGAGTTTTGGCATAAACATTTTCGGAATTGTTGTCGCAATTGCCGGAATGAATGTAGTCAGAAGCAGTACCGGGATGTAAGCGAAGAAGATAAAAATCAAAATCGGCTTGAGCATCTGGTCTGTCTTTGCCTTGCACACACGACCCGACATATAGAGCATCGGAGCCGTAGGCGGAGTTACGTTACCCATACCAAGGTTTACTCCAAGTATAGCCGCAAAGTGAATCGGATGAACACCAATTGATGTTACGATCGGAACCAGAAGCGGCGTGCAGAGCAGGATACCCGATACGTCGTCCATCAGCATGCCTATTATGATCATGAATAGGTTAACCAGCAGCATAATCAAAACATAGTTGTCTGTCATGCTCAAGAGCGCATCTGCGATCTGAGTAGGAATGTTTTCCATAACGAGGATCTTCGAGAAAATCATTACCATGAAGAACATTACCATAACCGTACCTGTCGAGCAGGATGTATCTATGAGGGTTTCTTTGAGTCCCTTTAATGTCATTCCCTTGTAGATGAACATCGCAACCGGGATCGCATACAGGCAGGAGATCGCCGCCGACTCGGTTGGAGTCATAATTCCGGAATAAATACCGCCCAAGATGATAACCGGCATGAGCAGCGCAGGAATTGCGTGAACCGCGTCTTTTCCGGACTTCCTGAGGAATTCATCTTTCGGAAGCTTTTCGGCTACCTTGATGTCCATATTCTTCGTGCAGAAATAGTTCACTACACTAAGTAAAATCACCAGGATGATTCCCGGAACGATTGTGGACAGGAAGCACGCAAGTACCGACTGACCGGAGGACCAAGCGTACAAGATCTGTGCCGACGAAGGCGGAATCAAAAGTCCCAGAGGACAAGCCGCAGCAAGGAGTGCCGCCGTATAACCCTTTGGATATCCGACTTCCGTGAGTCTCGGATCCATCATCGAACCGATGCAGGAAAGGGTCGCTGCCGCAGATCCGGAAATCGCTCCGAATACCGCACAGGTTACTACCGATACAGTTCCAAGTCCTGACTTTGAACGTCCAAGGAAAATCTGTACGAATCCGATGAGGGCTCCGCCGATTTTACCTTTTTCCATGATGCCGCCGGCCAATATGAACAGCGGAATTGCGAGAAGCACAACCGAGTTCAGCTGACCGTAACCTGCTGCAAGCATGAAGTCAGGAGTATATCCATATCCTACCGTAAGCCACATGAATGCACAAGCGAATGCAAAAGGAAGAGGAATACCGATTACCAAAGTAACTATCAATGTTATAATGCCTATAAAAGCTACCATTTATTTCTCCTCCTTTCTGTCGTGATGAGCCGTCGCTTCTTCGTATGCAGCTGCGTCAGCAGCTCTTTTGGCTTCCATCGCATCGTGGTCAAGAAGTCCTGTATTCGGATATTTTGCCATGAGCGACTTAGGAAAATAGTCGTACTCGTTAGGCGTCGAGAAGTATCCGAATCTTTTGAAGTTTACAAAGTTCTTAATTAAATAATATACATGGTAGAATTCCATCAATACCAATCCCAAAAGAATAGCAATTCTCGGGATAAACAGCGGAATTTTCAGCGCTGTCGTTGCCGGCATTCTTATAATGGCATCCGTAAGATACGGTACCGCCCATGTGATAAGGACAAAGTTTACAACCACGAGCACTACCTGTGCCAGCAGCGAGAGTATATCCTTTTTTCTAATATTTCTTTCCAACGATGCTACTATGTCCGCTTTGATATGGCTGTCTTCATACGAGCCGTAAACAGCTCCCATGAAATAAAGCCAAAATGCAAACATGAGTATGATCTCGTCGGAACCGTACCAGTTCTTCGTAAAGCAATAGCGCATAATTGTTGCTATAATAATGACTCCCGAACAGCCCACACTACATATGATCATTAGCCATTCGACAAGCGCTTTGAGTGCTTTCCAGAAGACGGTATTTTCGAATTTTGCTCCGAATTTCATTTCCATGATCTACCTCTCTGTCTTTTTCTTTCTAAAAACACAGTCTGCGCAGTTTACGCTGCGCAGACCGTTGCTCAAGACTTGATTCTAGTCTTATTCGTTAAGTGCGTTAACCAATCCTTTGAGTGTATCTTCGCCGATGTTGTCATAGAGTTTCGGCCAAGTAACTTCCTGGATCTGCGATACGCATGCTGCCATTTCTTCATCTGTCAAGTTGATGATTTCTACGCCGTAGTCTTCAAGACCCTTGAGTGCTTCTGCGTCCAGCTCTTCTGCTGTCGTGAATGATTCTTCGGAAGCAGCTCTGAATGCATCTTCGATTGCTGTTACATATTCAGCCGGCATCTCGTCAGCAACCTTCTGAGACATGAAGAAGCCGATGTTTTCTGCGAAGCAGTTATATGCCACGTAGTATTTGATGATATCCTTGAAGTCGGAATAGTTCAGCTGCGGAGTTCCGCCGATCCAACCGTCGCATACGCCTGTCTGCATCGAGGTGTACAGGTCGGAATAAGGAATTGTCGTAGCATTATATCCCAGGTCTTCGGTAACAAGGTTATAAACCTCGATCGCCGGAGCTCTTACCTTCATGTTCTTACGAACGGTAGGATCTCCGTAGTTTTCCGGATAGCTCGTGAATCCCATACCAATTAAGCCTTCAACATACATTCCGAGGAGCTTAACGCCCTGCTCAGAGTGAACATCCCTATACTTTTCGAGGAAGTAGGATCCTTCGCCAAATGCCTTGGCAAGCTGCGTATAATCTGAGAACATATACGGTACGAAGTTCATTTCGATTGCCGGGTCATACTCGGACGGGCAAGGAATGAGGGCAAGGTCAACTGCGCCTCTTCCGAGGTCTTCGTAGGTCAGGGTGTAGTCACCCAGCTGTGAGGAAGGATAAACCTTGATCGTCACCGCTCCGTTTGTTGCCTCTTCTACTGCAGCCACTGCCTTTTCGATAGCTGCATATCCTGCATGCTCTGTATTGTAGTGAGTTGCAAGACGAAGTTCGTAGGTTTCACTGTCACCGGATGAACTTCCACCGCTGCCGCATGCAGCGAATGTGAACACCATGATGAAGCAAAGAATGAGTGCCAGTAATTTTTTCATTTTCTTTCTCCTTTTCTTTGTTTTATATATACGTTCTTATATATAGCTTCGGGATGGGTTTATTTTTCGCCTGTCTTTACATACTTAACGATTTGATCCTTAGTCATGCCTACAAGACCCATGTCGTCAGCTGTAAGTCCTTCTTTTCTCCAGTCTTTTTCGTGAATTACGTTGTAGATGTCGATGCAGGAATTTGTCATCGGTGTAGGAACTCCGAGTACCTCTGCAACGGAAGCCCAAGGAACCAAACCGTAAGGGCAGTCCTCAGTAAGGTATCTGTTGAACAGGTCGTTCGGTCCGGAAATCGGTGTGAGTGCGATGTCGCCGTGACCTGCCATATAGAGCTGTTCCCAAGTGTATGCTCTTTCAGGCATTCCGCCGAAGTCCTCCATCGGGTGAAGGTTGTATCCCAGTGCATCGCCGATTGCTTTTCTCTCGTTGTCCAGCACCATGTTCAGCTTACAAGCGGAAGGAGTCCAGCCGTGCTGATACAGGAAGAAGTTAACCTCAGGGCTCTCAATACGAGAAACGTTGAACAGGCAAGGGCCTGTGTGCCATGCAGGATTTACGATGGAAAGTCCTGACTCCAGTACGGACTCGTATACGCGCTGGAACGGGAAGAGAGCATCTACTAAGATGTCATGCCATTTTTCCTTTGCGTCTGCAGGGAAGTAAGCGATGTTCATGTTCGTTCTGCCAAAGCATGTAACAACGCCCGGTTCCAGGATACGAGCATCGTAAGGCAGGTTGTTAGCGTCCGCAAGTACAGGGCATTCAGCGTCGCCGAAAACTTTCTTGATTACCAGTGCTGCGAATGCGCCCGGGAATGTAACGATGATCTGATCTTTCTTAACGTGTCCCTTAAGAGCTTCTGCATAGTGCTCGTGTGCGAATGCCGGAGTAACCAGAAGGATGATCTCAGCATCTTCCACTGCTTTTGCGATATCGTCTGTAACTAAATCGAGTTTTGCAACTCCGTCTACTGCGCCCGGAGTCTTACCCTTTGCAACAACTGTTTGCGTGTCGAATACCTTCTGCATATTGTGCTTGAATTCAGGGAATTCGAACATTTTGACGGTATGGCCTTTGAGCTTCATATCAGCTGCCATACAATGTGCGCCGTTTCCGCCGCCTAAAACTGCAATTTTTCTTGAAACCATATCTTATAAAACCTCCTTGAGATAATAGTTTTATCTTCATTTAATATTTTAACAATTTATCAACATAAAAACATCATGCTTTCGACACGAAATTTTGCACGAATTTGCACTTTTTTTAGTGCATTATGTCGGGCAAGTCTCCGGCGTACGGCATGATGCGATGTTTTCCTTTTGTATTTTATTATATGATTTGCGCGATGATTTGTGCGGCTATTTTTCTCTGTTGAGCTTGCATATCTTCAGGCATAGATAAATCGTGATCGTCGCCTTGAAGTCATGCAGGTCGATTCCGCAATTTTCTTTGATCTTTTCAAATCTGTAGGTCAGCGTATTCTTGTGTATCCCCAGTCTCCTTGCGGTTTCCGCAAAGCTGAACATCGACTCGCACCACGTGATTACAAGCTCCTCGTAGAGCTCGGCATTCTTGTCATTTAGAATGCCTTTGATCCTGCGTTCGAGCTTCTTTCCTTTATAGTATTCGGCCATTTCCATGACCATTCTTTCCAGCGGCACGTCGATGATCCTTACTATGCTCTTGTCCGTTGTCCCAAGCAGCGCGGCCTCCAGGATGAGTTCTGCCCGCTTGTAACCGGCTTTTAGTTCATCAATCGTACTTGCAGCCTTATTAAGTGCGATATAGACTTTCTCGCCTTCATTTTCCAGGATTTCCTCTTGAATATTTCGGCATTTTTGCATCAGGGTCTCTTCGTCGATGATCGTGCCGTTTTCGCGCTCCGCCGACGCGAAGATAAGATACTTTTCGTAGGTGGCGTCAATAACTACGATTATGTCCTTCCTGTATCCAAACTGACGTTTGATTGCACGGTAAACCTTTGTGGAGTACATATCCTTTGCCACATTGCTCTCGTCCGTGTACTTTGCCTTGCTGACGATGATTGGTATCCTCGGTTTTGTGAGGTTAAAGCCCAGGAGCCTTCCCTGATTTATGATCGTCTCTTTTGACATCTCGTCTCCGCTGGAGGTGATAATCATCGTAGCCAGCATCTGAATATTGGAATGGCGTATGTGTGCCGACTCTGCCTCGATTCTATCCTTTAGCATGATCTCGGCAACCAGCTTTACCAGCATCCCGTATCGCTCGACCTCCTCTGAGTCGCCCTTTATGCCGATTGAGCCTACCACTTCGTCGTGAATCGCAATGGGCATCGTGATGCCCGGATATGTGCCCTTTAGCCTCAGACAGTCCTCCGGCGTGTGCTTCTGTTTGCGTCCTGTCGCCATAACTTCTAAGGATGCCTCGTGCAGCTCGTTCAGCCTATAGAGATTTTCTTTGTCCGCTCCTATTATGATGCCCTTTTCATCCGTGATGATAATTGGATATCCTGCAACGCTCGTCGCTGTCGATGCGATTTCTTCTGCTACATATTTTAGCATTCTGTGCCTCACTTCCCTGCGATAATTACTAATACATCTCTTTTGCTTCGATTATGTTTCGATTATGTCTCGAGCGGGAATCCCACCATAGCCGTGGTTCCTCCGGACGAGCTTTGGAGCGAATAGGTGCCTCCCAGCTTGCCCTGGGCCAGGCCTCTGACTATACTCAGGCCTATCCCCGAATTGCCTTCGGCCCTTGCCGGTTTTTCGCTGCGGGCTTCCCCGTCGTTAAATACTATGACCGTTGCCTGGTTTTCGCCTACCACAAGCCTTACGGAAACCACACCATTATCCTCGTTCTTGAAGCCGTGCTTGATGGCATTGACCATGAGCTCATTGACGATCATGGAAAGCGCCTGGGCTTTTTCAAAAGAAAGCGCAAGCGGCATTCCCTCGAAGTCAAAGGAAATCTGTCTTTTGCTGTCGCTATGGATATGTTCAAACAAGCGAATCTGTTTTTCGAGAGCCTCCTGCATTTCTACCTCTTCGCCCGCAGCCGTCATCATGATTTCGTGCATCGACGCCAGAGAGTTTATCCTGGAAATATTGTCGCTCAGGATTTCTCTTGTCTCCGGATTTTCGCTCCGGCGGCGCTGCATATTGAGAATGCTGGATATGGTCTGCAAATTATTTTTTATCCTGTGATGGGTTTCTTGCAGCAAAATATTATAATCCCGCGTCTCGGAATTTATATCGCAAACGCCCTCGTTTATCAGACCCTGGGACGAAAGCTTTTCGGTCAAGTTTGCCATCCGGCTCAATTTGCTGCTGAGCCTTGCGCTGTCCGTAACATCGGACTCCTGAATAAAAACGGCGATAACTCGTCCGTCATCGCCGAAGATAGGCGATGTGCGCTGCTGAACTCTTACATTTTCCTGCGAGATTCCGAAAGCATCCTTCATTCCTACTCCCGTTTCGCGGGTATAAAAAACCGTAGGCTCATTCGGTCGCAGCACCTTCTCACCTTCAATATTTCTTTTGTAGAGGGATTTTTCCGGTCTTCCGTGGCTGATCACGATCCCTTCCTTGTCTGAGATAAAACAATCCACGAAAATATCGCTCTGCGTAAGCCTCGCAAAGTCTTCCACGGTTCTGTCTATTTCTCTGAGCTTTTCGATTTCGGAGGGAGTAAGTCCTAGCTTTCCCCTAACAAGTTTTTCGTTCATGTAATTTATTATACACTTTCCGGGCGATTCGTGCAACTTTTGCTACTACATAACCGCCCTGAAAATTTCTTCTCTTGGGCTCGGTATTACGACAGAATTCAGGAGCATTCCGTTCTGGCCTCCCGCTGCGGCGCCTGCCTTGCAGGCTTCTGTAGCTGCCGCAACTTCGCCCGTCAGGGTTACGAAGGACTTGCCGCCGATTCCGGTTCCCAGTCTTACCTCGATAAGGTTCACGTCCGCCGCCTTAACCGCAGCATCCGCGCCCATAATCGCACTCGTAACGCTGAAAAATTCCAGTATGCCCAGCGCATTTTTGTCCTGCGCAGGAGTTGCAAGATTTATTGCCTGAATTACCTGCGGATGCACTCTCGGGATCACAGTCTTTTCGATTACATTTGCCTCGCCGATCTTCACACCCGCCTGAACAGAGGACTTGACCGCCGCAACCTCACCGCACACAAGCACATGATATTTGCCCGGGCAGCTAGGCCTTGCGCTGATAAGCTCTACCTCAGCGGCTTTGAGCATAGCGTCGGCAGCTTCGATGCCCTTTGCAATGCTATTTAGTTCCAAAAAACCTATTGTTTCGTAATTCATGTCCTTCTACCTCCCTCAGTTCCTCTCGATAACGATCTTCGACTCGTCAGCATAAGTTACCGTTCCATCGATAGATGCGTGAATATTTGCACTCATCTGTCCCTCCGGGGCTCGCGCTATCAGCTGCCCGCATTTTACACAGTCCCCTGCCTTTACAATGGTCTGTGCCGGCG
>CAVGEP010000057.1:0-8280 GCA_963628105.1 Alistipes communis | reverse complement strand
ACCTCATCATTACAAAATCGGTGTCCCGGTTCGCACGAAATGTAAAAGAAGCCTTGGAGTATGTGAGAAAGCTGAAACTTCTCGGTGTCGGAATTATCTTTGAGAAAGAAGGCATCAATACTCAGTCCCTCGGCGATGAGATGCTGCTCAATACTTTCACCGCAATCGCTCAAGAAGAATCCAAAGCGATTTCGCAAAATCAACGCCTCTCCATTGTCAAGCGAATGGAACTTGGCATCTATGTAGACAGTAACGCACCATACGGATTCAGACTTGAAAACAAGCAGCTTGTAGAGTATCCTCCCGAGGCCGATACCGTGCGATGGATCTTCCGCTCCTATCTCAACGGTATGTCTACAACGGAAATTGCAAAAGTTCTGACCGAGCGAGGCATCCCCACCAAGAATGGCAAGGAAAAATGGAAATCCACTAAGATCTCCTATATGCTCTCCAACGAAAGGTATATCGGAGACTGCCACTATCAGAAAACATACCGCGACACAACCGTGCCGTTCAAGCAATCCAAGAACCGCGGCGAGGAAGATATGTACTATGCCACCGGCACACATGCTTCCATTATCGAGAAAGAAACCTTTGATAAAGCGCAAGTCCTCCTCCAAAAGCGAAAAAAGCAGTTCACCAAATCAATAACATTCAATACCTACCCCCTTACGAGCCGCATTCGATGTTCCGAATGCGGCTCTTTCTATCGTCGAAAAGTTCGGAGCGGAGGAATCAAATGGGTCTGCGCCAAGCATGAAGAAAACACAAAATCATGCAACTCCAACTACTACAGCGAAGAACGAATCTATGACGGTTTCCTATCAGTGGTGAATAAGCTACGATTCGGGCAAGAGAACATCCTCGGTCAAGTTATCGCCAAACTTGAGAGCGCAACACAGAAATACAAGCGAAATAACAAAACGGCGATGCAGATCAGTCAGAAGATTGCGGAGATAAACGCCACAATTCTAAAGCTGAATGAGCTACGCTCAAAAGGATACCTTGCCCCCGAAATACATCAGTCCCAAGTCAGAGAGATGCAAAAGCAGCTCTGCACACTCAAAGAAGATCGGCAGGACAAATTTGAGTCCCGAATACTTACAATGCTCCAAGATGTGCGCAAACTAAAATCTCTGATTGACGAAATAGAAGACCCCTTGGATGAGTTCGATGAGAAACTCTTCGAGGAAATTATCGTAGAAATGACACTCAATAACGCAGATGAATTGACCGTCACTCTGCTCGGCGGACTGAAATTCACTGAATTGATATAGGAGAAACCGCAATGAAAAAGACACGCTTTATTCCATACGGATACACCATTCGTGAAGGACGAACGGTGATTGAACACACCGAAGCCGAAATTATCCGAGAAATCTTTGATGAGTACATCAAGGGCGCTTCTCTCAAAGATATAGCGGAGAGCCTCACGCAGAGGAAAATACCCTATACCGAGAAAACGGATACATGGGATAAAGCGAGAATTGCAAGAATTATCGACAACGCAAAGTACATCGGGGACGATGAATACGACCCAATCATCGATGAAGATACATACGAGGGTGCGGTATCCATAAAAGCCACACGGCAGCGCAATACCGTACAAAGAGAGTGCAAAGGCATCGCCCTGCTCCGCAACAGAGTAAAATGCGCAGATTGCGGAAGCCCGATGGTACGCAGAGTCTGCTCGAAACGACAAATCAATGAAAGCTGGACCTGCCAAAATGCAGAGTGCGGAAAGAGACTGCGTATCAGCGACGGCGACCTCCTACAGAAAATCGCCATCCTCATGAACCGCATTATCGAAAACAGCGAACTGCTGATACCAAAGTCCAAGATACGGATAGCTGACTCCCCGACGGTCGCAAGCCTGCAACGGCAAGTGGATACCGAACTCGAGAAAGGATGCCCGAGCGAGGAATACATTATCGAGAAGGTCAGCGACATAGCAAGTCAGTTATATAAAGAAACCCAAGCGAAGAAAATAATTGTCGCTCAAATTACAAGAAAACGAGCCTCAATGATGAAACCCCAGAAAAACTTTAATTGTGATTACTTCTCCGACCTTATAGACTATGTCACACTCTCAAGTTCGGGGAAGGTAAGGCTCTACACCAAAGTAGGGACAGAAATCACCGAAGGAGAGAATAAATAATGGCAGTAACCAAAATTCCAAAGAAAACAATCACCCTCATCGAACCGAAGAAATCCTTCATAGTAGACAAGGTGCAACATCGTCAAAAGCGAGTTGCAGCATACTGCAGAGTGTCTACCGACAGCGAGGAACAACTCACATCCTATACCAATCAGATGAAGGTATATACCGAAATGATTGCTTCAAATAAGGAGTGGGAGTTCGCAGGGCTATATGCCGATGAGGGCATCTCAGGCACGAGAGCAGACAAACGACCTCAATTCCAAAAGATGATAGATGACTGTCACAAGGGTAAAATCGATATGATCATAACAAAGTCAGTATCGAGATTCGCACGAAATACTGTGGATTGCCTTGACTATGTCAGGTCACTCAAAGAAATCGGCGTTGGCATCTACTTCGAGGAACAGAACATCGATACGCTGAAAAGCGATAGTGAATTGTACCTTGTCATATACGCAGGATTCGCACAATCCGAATCCGAAAGCATCAGCAAGAATATCACCTGGACGCATCGAAAAAATTTTGAAGAAGGTAAAGTAATCTTTGCATACAATCGGATGCTCGGCTATAAGAAGGGCGAGGACGGAAACCCCGAAATCGTTCCCGCGGAAGCAGCCATAGTGGAGAGAGTATTCGACATGTACCTCGCCGGTAAGTCTACTTATGAAATATCAGATATACTGCAGGGTGAAAACATCGAAATCCCCGGCAAGAAGATAACATTTAACAAAACGACAATTGCACGAATGCTGAAAAACGAAAAGTACTGCGGAGATGCCATCCTTCAAAAGACGGTGACACTTGACCCGATCTCGAAAAGAAGAAAGCCAAACGAAGGTGAAGCACCTATGTGGCTCGTAGAAAACAGCCACCCTGCAATCGTCACCCGTGAGAAATTCAACAAGGTACAAGAAGAAACCGCCAGACGGAAAACATTGTTACCACAGTCAAGGAAGACGGCTCTGACTGCTTCGGGGAAGTATTCCAAATACGCGCTCACAGAAGTAATGATGTGCGGAGAGTGCGGAAGCAGGTACAAAAGAGTAACATGGAACATCCGAGGCAAGCGCAGAATCGTGTGGCGATGTATGAGTCGTCTTGACTATGGCAAGAAATACTGCGCCGACTCCATCACCGTTGATGAGCAGGCACTGCAAAGAGCCATTGTAAGAGCCTTGAATCGATTCAATATCGAAGACGAATCTACTTACCTGATGCTGATGAAATCCACCATCGGGGAAGCCATAGGAATCAACGGCGGCTCAGATGAAATCGACCTGCTCGAAAGAAGAATCGATGCCCTTAATAAGCGTATGCTTGACCTTGTAACGCTGAGCGTTCAGGAAGATAGTGATGCCGAGGACTATGAGGATGAGTTCAAGAATATCTCCATGCAAATCGAGCAACTCTCGGGGCGCATCACGGCAATAAGAGAAAGCGAAGGTGATGACGGAGAACTTCAAGCGCGGATTAAGGAAATTCAGAACACCATTGACAAACGAAAAGAAAATAAAGATACCTATGATGACTCAATCGTCCGGCAGATGGTAGAATGTATAAAAGTCTACCATGACGGCAGACTGCAAATTATACTCGGCGGCGGATATGAACTTGAAGAATACCTCGAGAAATAAAAACAGCAAGCAGCGAATAAGCCGTAGTTGCTTATTCGCTGACTCTATTAATCATTGCTTTCGTTATTATCACTCTCTTCATCTTCGCCAAGCTGTCCGATAGCGAAATTCTCAAAGGCTTCGGAATCGTCAAAATCCTCATTCTCGTCCGGTTCAATCCAAAGAGAAACATCCCGAGCATAGAGTTTGTTTATGAATAGTTTGCCCGCGTTGCTCTTCTTTTTACCGTTGTATTCAATAACCATCGCTTCGGCAAAGCCCATTGAACCCTTTCGCCGATCCCTGGCGGTACGAGTCAATTGCTTAATGGAAACAGCACCGAGCTTCTCGCTGAACACCTCATCTTTTAACTGCTCCTTATACACCACGCAAAGTTTGGTTACTGCATTCATAATGTTGGCGGAGAAGGAATTGGAGTCCCCCTCCCATGTGCCGATGATCAGGCGAAGAACACGGTTGAGAACCTGGTATCCGTATTTGGAGTAAATAGCCTCCAAAGTGGATACGGCACAGATGTGCCCCGGCGCTCTCTTGGCAGATATCTTCAAACCGTAAGACTCCACCAAATCCCGAATCATTAGTTGCTCTTGGTTCTGAGCCTCCAAGTTTGCTACGAAAATTTCGTAAGGCATAAGGTTCTTCGTAAATTTCATCTGATTGGCAAAGATATCGGCTTCATGTTCGTAGCACAGATCATCATAGATCATGCACCATACCGGGGTTTCACGAGAGCCGGAAGCAAGTGCAACAATTTCAATGGTATGCTGCCCGTTAAAAACATAATTGATTCCGTCTCTTCGGCTGACCTTTACGGGATTGATTTGAAACAAATCGAAGTTTTCTGCCGTTTTCTCAATACGCGCCTGCGACAGATTTCGTTGATAATCCTGGTTCGAAACCAGGTTTTTGATTGGAATTTTCTCAAAATGAACATTCGGCACAAACGGCGAATAATCATCCATGTTATGTATCCTCCATTTCCGACAGCATATCCGCTATCGTATTTCGCAGCTCACGCAAAGCCTGTGCCAAGTCACCTTTAGCCCGGGGAGAAACAACGGTGAGGTCTGCTGTATTCTTCGCCCGTTCAATAGAACTTTTCCACGATGGAATTGTCAGAGTCAAGCTGCTGATTTCCGCATCCGGATCATACTCGGGCATATCCTTCACGGAAGGCCCCGTGGGAGTATCTCCCTCGGAATAAACTGATTTATTCCCTTGTACAACCGGGCGCGTGGCTTTGTAATGCATAAACTCAGCAGGATTTCGATCAATCTTCCTATTGATTCGCCGAAGGTCTTGTGGATTTAGTTCCGCCATTTCCAACACATGCTTATGAGCAATCTTGTACTGCCCCGAAAGAATCTTGGGAACTAATTTCGGCTCTTTCTTTCCGATTTCCTCTAACGCTCTCGTGAATATGGCATACTTCTGAACAGTGGCAGCAGATACATTATTATCTTCGGCAATTCTCTGTGCCGTCCAATGGCGGCAAGCCTTGTCCGCATCCTCTTCGTCCATCGTGGATATATCCAGGGTGTGCTGATTTCTCCCTATCTTATTGCGAATTCGAGTAACCACTTTTTCATTTTCGTACTGCATACCTATAAGGAACTTACGAGTCTCTTCGGTAATGTTTCTTCTGCCGAGTTGATTGGCACATATCCAGGCGACAGCAGCCTCTCGGCACTCAAATTCCATATCCTTTGTATCAAAGGGAATGCTGTGGCGCATACAAATTTCATAACGGTTATGACCGTCTACAATGGTGTCATGCCATACAACGATAGGGTCACGACAGCCGTCGTTTATAATATTCTGCTCGAGTTGTAAAAACTCTCTGTGCCGCAGTGGACGGATTAAATGTCTGAATTCTTCGTCTATTTTCAGCCGTTTCAACTCCATTATCGCTCCTCCAATCCATCAATTTTCTGGAGAGAACTGAGTGGAAAAACGCCTGCATTTTCTTCTGCTATAATCTCTCCGGTCAGTCTGTATGCGTAAGCGCTATCTAATCCTTCCACCAAGGAGCAGAGTTTATTGACAAATGAAGTGCTGTAAATTTCGTAGGAGTTATCCGGATGCAGTGCAGCCAAATTTACGCGATGAGTATAATTTGTTCTCTTGTCCGTTCCTTGGATAGCAAGCATCATAGCTGAAGGGCTGACAAGGAACTGAACATACTTGGGTGTCCCGAGCAAAGCCAGTGTGCTTCGATGAATGCGAATACGGTATTTTTTCAAGTCAACCGCTATAGTTACTTGTTGTCGAGTCTGTTCGCTCATGATTTATTTCTCCTTCCGGCAGTGCAACTGTGTCGGCAGTCACAGTTGCTGTCGGACTTTGCCGAACTGCCTTATTTTCCTTGATTGAGTAGATGGCATAGCCATCGAATATGTTCACAAGCATGGACTGTTTGTGCTCGTTTAAGGTCATTCCGAATTGGTTCTGCCAGCCAATCGGATATACCGGCGTCCTTGATACCGTTGATTTAGCACCTTCCGCATCATAGGTGCGCTGATACACCTCGGTGGATGTTAAATCAAACGCTATCAGGTATTCGCCATTAGCGCGGATGATATTCCCGAGCATCTTATAGCGGTGGTCGGGATTCCAATCCATCATGTCAAACATTTTCAGGAAGAACAGCGTACATGTTGTTTGCCTCGGCTTCCTTTTGCCTTGCCCGATTGAACACCACTGGAACGACCCTCGCTCATTTTCACCACAGGGACGGAGAGCCAAAATCTTAGTATGAGGATTGATCAGCGCCTGGACATAGTCTGTGTGCGGAAACTTGGTCAGGCAAGCTGAATTCACATAGAATTTACGGTTATTGAATGTAACCGCAGGCTCACGAATATGAGCAAAGAACTCTCTGCGGACAACCTGGAATTCCTCGAGGTTGAAGTCCGTGCTCATTTCAATCAATTCTTCCTCGTCTTTTAATACCGGAATTTTGTGCAGCGCTGAGTCCGCTTGGGGAGCAAAGGTCTCTGTCATAGTCCTCTGCTCAGTAATATCATTCATAAACTACCTCCTAAATATCTACGCCCTGCAATTCTTGCGTGATAAAACTTTTGAGTTCTTCAAACCCCGTTACATGAAGTTTGTTGCCTGTCTCGAAAAGTTGGCCCTCCAAACGGAGCATCCAATCTTCCTCGCTCTGCCGCTGAAGTTCCGTTACGGACTTCTCCTGCGCATAGAACTGCTTACCAAAGGAGCTTGTCCATGATTCGGGAATTGCACGAATGCGCTTTCCGGATGGCATCAACGGCTGCACATTTGTGCAGTCCCCTTCGCCGTTTTCTTTTGAAAGCACATTAGGCTTGAAATATGCCTCGGAGTCAACGGTATCAAAGATATAGGCAACTACGCCATCCTGCTCATAGAGAGTACCTAAAATACGGTACTTGTATTCAATGTTCCAACCAAGAAGGTTGAACATCGTCTCACTGAAAGCAGCGGTTGGGATTAATCGTGGGTATAGAATGCCTTTTTCCGGCTTTGACGCCATGACACTATTACGGTTTTCTTTGGTAGTCGGTCGAATCGCAAGTTTTCGGCTAATAGGATTTATCAGAATCTCAATATAATTCTGTGTGCCGAATTTCCGGACACACGCGGTACTGAACTTGATAAACTTATGATAAATAATGGCGTGAGGCTGACGCGGAGCATCAAAGAACTCGCCGCGGGCTATTTCAAAACCGCGCAGGTCAAAGTCACCTGCTTCCACCTCAAACTGAATCTCTTCCTCCGGATGCGGTTCTTCCTCGGGAGAGGAATACACGCTTTTGGAAGCCAGGTAGTAGTCCCCCTCTTTGAATCCTGCCCAACGAGGGTTAATGGTGACGAAACCTTTGAGGACACCATCTTCTACAACGCGGATTTCGGGCAATATAGATTTGTTTCCATACTTGGCGTTATCGAGCATTCTCTGCACCGCAATATAATCGTCGCGGGAAACGATGCCGGGATGATGATTACGATATCGACTCTGCGGTCTTTGACCTCTGTTTTTCTTTGCCTTATGAGTACGGAAGTTTGGTGTAAAGGTTTTTCGAGTTAGGACATCACCGCAATGTCGCTCATTGCGTAGTATTTGGACAATACCGTTGGAAGTCCAATTGATATTTCCCAAATAGGACTTGCGCCCGAGAGCATTGAAAGCATCGGCAATCTGCTGCGATGAATAGCCGTACAGATACATATAGAACGCAAGTTTAACTGTAGGCGCTTCGTCAGGATTCGGAATCAGTGTGCCGTCAGCATCATGCATATACCCAAGCAGTTTGGGGGTCAGAGGGATACCATTGTCCAATCGCATTCGCAGAGAAGTTTCCATCGACCTGCTTCGAGTGTGTGACTCTTCCTCGGCCATTGTGGCTTGGAAAGACAAGGCAAGCTGTGAGTCATCATTCAGTGAGAAAATCCCCTCACTTTCAAAGAAGACTCCGACAGGCGGATTGCGTTCGGCAAGGT
>CAVGEP010000056.1:456-8393 GCA_963628105.1 Alistipes communis | reverse complement strand
TCTGTAAGGTGAGTGATTTCGCAATACTTGCCGATCTCCTCTTCCTCTGTTGTTCCGTTTACAACGTAGTCAGCTCTTTCGTTAGCTACAGCCTCAGCAATGCAGTCCGTAAGGATTGTCTTGAGGTCATCCGGAAGGGACTGATAGAACTCTTCGCTTACCAGGATCGGAGCGATGTCGTATACGTGGTGAAGGTCAGTGTAGTAGCTCTGAACTTCGTGGAATTTCTGGGAAACTGTTAAAGCAGTACCGTTGTCCTGACCGTCGATATTTTTCTGCTGAAGTCCTGTGAATACTTCTGCGAAAGACATGGAAATCGGGGAAGCTCCCAGAGCCTCGAAAGTCTTGATATAAACGTCGGACTGCATTGCACGAATCTTAAGACCCTTCATGTCAGACGGCTTTGTGATTGCGTGCTTTGAGTTTGTCAAGGCTCTTTCGTCATTGTCGTAATATCCAAGAATTCTAACGCCTGTGTCTTCCAGAAACTGTTCTTCAACCTGCTTTGCAAGTTCTGAATTGTCGAAATACTCGAATGCCTGTTCCTGACTTTCAAAGAGGAACGGGAGCGAATACGGAGTGAAGAGGTTCGTGAAGCTTGCCAATGCCGCTGCACTTAATTCACCCATTTGTACGCTTCCGTTTTCCTGCATCTGCTGGAAGTTGGAAACGGAGTCACCTAATTGGTTGTTCGGATAAACCGTCATAACAAGTCTGCCGCCGGACAGCTCGTTCATTTTTTCTGCTGCTTCGTTCATACGAATCATCATGGATGTGGTGTCGGCAACTGTGCCTGCATAAGAAATCTTGTAAACTTCGCCTTCTGCATCGCTTCCGCTGCCACCGCACGCTGTCATAGCAAATACCATGACTAAGCTTAATAATACCGCTAATGCCTTTTTCATTTTTCTCCTCCATTAAAACTTAAAAATGATAAAAATTATAATTTATATGTAAATGAATCTACCTTCTTGCGTATTCGCAATGCCTCAGAAGGCAATGATTCTGTTTACCTAATTTAGTTTGCGCTTATTTAGCGCCCATCTTTCTCCAGATTTCGTCCCAATCGTCTTGGAGTTTGTCTCTGAAGTCCGGATGTGCGATTTCGATGAGGGCGTCGCCTCTCTGCAAAAGGCTCTTGCCGAAAAGGTTCACTGCACCATATTCGGTTACTACCCAGTGTACGTCGCATCTCGGTGTGGAAACCGGAGTCCCCGGAGCCAGGGTCGGCACGATTCTGGAAACTGCGCCGTGTCTTGCGGTGGACGGGAGGCAAAGGATCGGCTTGCCGCCCTTGGAATAGGCTGCGCCTCTCAGGAAGTCTACCTGTCCGCCGATGCCGGAGAATACTTTTCCGTTCATCCATTCGCAGTTTACCTGACCCGTAAGGTCGATTTCGATGCAGGCGTTGATGGCGCAAACCTTATCGTTCTTTGCGATGATGCCAGGATTGTTGGTATACCAGCCCGGAGCGATGTTGATCATCGGGTTTCTGTCTACGAACTTATAGAGGTCGTGGGAACCTTGGATGAACATTGCCGTAATCTTGCCGTTATCGATGTTCTTTGCCTTGCCGTTTACTACGCCTTTTTCGATAAGGGGAAGCAGGTTGTCCGAGAAAACTTCGGTGTGAACGCCCAGATCCTTCTTGTCGCCTAGGCACTTTAAGATCGCATTCGGAACCTTGCCCTGTCCCATTTGCAGGCAGGAACCGTCTTCGATGAGTTCTGCGATGTTTTCGCCGATTTTGGTGGAAAGCGGGTCCGTATCGTCGATTGGCGGGATGTTCAAAAGCGGTGTGTCTTCGATTACAAATGCCTGAATGTCGGATACATGAATGGTGTTGTGCTGTCCGAATACCCATGGCATCGACGGATTAACCTGTGCGATAATCTTCTTGCCGTGAGCGATGGCGGAAGCGCCGAAGTCTACCGAAACCCCCAGGTTGCAATAACCGTTTTCGTCCGGTGGGGTAACGTGAGCCAAAAGTCCGTCTACCGGAACCGTGGAATCAAAGGCTCTGTCGATCATCGAAACGTGCATTGGCCCGTAGTTGCCTCTTTTTTCGTTTACCGCCTGTCTGGTGGCTGCTCCGCAGAAAATCGTGTCAACGTCCAAATGTCCGTGGTACTGTGGTTCGCAATACTGAGCGGTTCCCCAGTTGAGTCCCTGCCAAAGCTGAACGTTTTCAAGCTCCATGGCTCTCTTGCAAAGAGCCTCGGTAAGCACCCAGGACTCTGCAGTTGCGTGGGTGGTCGCCCATCTTTCTCCGGACTTAACGAATTTTACCGCCTCGTCCGCAGACATTGTTCTTTCTTTGTAAATTTGTTTCCAATCTGCCATTTTATTCTCCTTGTTATTTTAAGTTTTTCATTCTATGCCGTCAAGCTTAAATCGTTAATTGTTTGCCAAATAATTTTCTCTGGCGTAATCTGCCGCGCCGATGGCTCCCATCACCTGTGGGTTTTCAGGAACCGTAATGGAAAGTCCGATTTCTTCTGCCATGGCATCCACCATGCTGCGGTTAAGCGCCACGCCCCCGGTCATTACAACCTCCGGCTTCATTCCCAGCCTGTTGCAAAGTCCCGCGACTCTTTTCGCTACGGATTGGTGAGCGCCCTTTGCTACTTCCTCAGGCTTTGCGCCGCCCGCAAGCTGGGAGATCACTTCGGACTCCGCAAATACGGTGCAAACGCTGCTGATAGGCACCGACTTTTCCGCCTTTGCCGCCAGCTCCGCCAGTTCGTCCAAACTGCAATTCAGCACTCTCGCCATGACCTCGAAGAATCTTCCCGTTCCCGCGGCGCATTTTTCGTTCATGACGAAATTGTCTACCCTGCCTCGATCGTTCAGCAGAATCGCTTTGGCATCCTGCCCGCCGATGTCGATGATGCTGCGGGCTTCCGGAAACATGGACACCACGCCTCTTGCATGACAGCTGATTTCGGTAATCTGCTTGTCCGCCTTTTCGTAGGTCATTCTGCCGTATCCCGTGACAACCGTATACAGGATGTCTTTTTCCTCGCAGCCTTGCTCTTTCAGCAGTTCTGTAAGGGCAAGCTCGATGCCGTTGGTGCCCGTGCCGAGGTTTACGACTTTCGTTCCCAGGAGCTTTCCCTCCTTGTCTATGAGCGCCGCCTTTGATGAGGAGGAGCCGATGTCAATTCCTAAAAACATGTTTTCACCTTTCCATTCTGTGCTCTACGCTAAAGTTTCCACTCTATGCCAAGATTTCTGCGAAGCTTTGGATTCTGGTTCTAAGCTGTTCCACGGAATCCATCTGCTGTTCGATTTCCACGTAAAGTTGTTGTACCCCTGCCTCGTCCAGTTCTTTCTTGATGATCGGATAGTCGAACTCGTCCGGGTCGCAGAATTTCATCATGCAAATTACGATGCCGTCTGCGTGATATTTCGCCGCAAGGTTTTTGAGGATCGTGCCTCTGGTCTTGTTTTCTTCGTAGAAGAAGGTGCAGCCCTTTAGATCGATGATTCTGCCTGCCATCTTCTCGATGGCGGTACCATTTGTTCTTGCAGGAACTCTGAACTGTCTGGACTCATGAGCAAGGTCGTCCGCTACGAAGGTGTAGCCGTATTCGGTAAAGAGATCCAGGAATTTCTCCGGCTCTGTCATAAGTCCCGTGATGATCACCTTTGGTCCATTTACGGTTTCCTTCGGCTCTTTCTTCAATGCGTCCATCAAAGCCTTGAGTTTTTCTGTATATGTTTTCTTGTCCTGGAAATATGCCGCTTTGATGATCATGTGTCTTGTTTTCGGGTCCAGGGTCTTCGGGTAGTCGTTAACAAGTTCCACAAAGTCTCTCATCGCCAGGCGGTATTCTTCGTATATTTCAAATGCCTTCTCAATGTCTTCGTCCTTGATTTCGTAGCCTATCGTGTTTTCAAGGTCTTTCTTGAAGCCCTTAAACTGAGCTACGAGAAATGCCTCGCTTCCTGTGCTTTCTCTGTTCTGTGGATATACGAATGGGATCGCCTTGCAGTTCGGTACTGCGATCGACCAGTTTGCGAGGATCGCTTTCATGGTGTCGCAGTAGGTGGGAATGAAAACGCCTTCGAGGAAGTCGTATTCTCCCTTCATCCCAAGCTCCATGTTTGCTCTCATAATGGAGCAGCAGAAGCTCTGAATGAACTTGTCCACGTTTACAAAGGTGGTCTGTCCGCCCCACATTCCTACGGGAAGCAGGCCTGCCGCATAAATGATTTCCTCCGGTGTATAAATAGGGAATACGCCAAAGGCTTTCTTGCCGGTTTCTTTCATAGCTTTTGCGATGGTTTTTTTCGGGAATCTTGCTTCGACTGCAAAGGCTTCCGTCATCTGCTTGATTTGGTCATTCATCCTATTTATCTCCTTTCTGGGCTTTTCTTTCTTCCATCATTTCTACGAGAGCCTGTACTCTTGTTTCGTACTGAGCCTCGGAGAAGGCGCTTGGGTCAGCCATGTCGCCGTCGAACATGACCGACGGAACGCCGAGCTGTTCTTTGAGTCTTCTCTGGATTTCGTACTGCTTGAAGTCCATGCCCTTGCAGCTTCTGTTGCTGTGGAAAATTGCTCCGTCTACGTTGAAGGCCCCTGCCAGCTTGATGAAGCGGTCTGCCGCGTATTCCACATTTCTCTGGGTATAAATTGCATCATAGGCTCTTGCCATATCGTGGAGGTTGCCCGGTTCGTAGAAGATTGCCCAGCTTTCCGGATAGGTGGAGGTTACCATGTTGATGCCGTTTTTCTTAAGTATCTTGTAGCAAGGTCCCAGGCTGTGCCAACAAGGAATTCCGTCCCAAAGGATTCTGTATTTTTCTTCGGAATCGTCCTTCCAAGGTCCCTTGCCCTGCTCTGCTTTTTCTTTGAGTTCGTCGTACCAAAGCTTGAAAAGCCTTGCGCCGTCTTTCTTTCCTCTCATGCACACGATCATCGCCATGTAGTTAAACATGTCGAAACCGCTAAGCGGCGACGGATTATGCATAGCCATATTGGTCGCCTCCACCCACCATTTTGCGGTTTCGTTGGAAGTTTCCATGATGCCCTTTAGCTTGTCATAATCCATCTTTCTGCCTGTGAACTCTTCCAGCTTCTTGATGGCGTCCTTGAGCTGTGCTTCAAGGAAGTTGATGTTATCTTCACGCACTTCGTAAGAGGAGTTAAACGGTGCGTCCATCATAATCAGCGGAATGTTCAGCTTCTTTGCCAGATTCTCATACCACTTGATTACCGTGCAGCAGATGTTGCTGCAACAGAAAATCAGATCCGGCATGGGGATATCCTGCGCTTCGGAATGCTGCAGGTCGGCGTATCCGATATTCACACGAGCGTATGAGCAGATATCTGCGGAATAGCCATCTCCCTCTGATTTATTGATAAACTGCGGCGCGTCTTTTCTGGACGCGACTGCTGCTGCATGGTTCTCCGGATAAACTACGGTTAAATCCATAGCTTCCAGAAGTTCCTGAGGTGCAATGGAGGTGGACCATACAACAGGTTTACCTTGTGCTTTTGCTTCCATCGCTTCGGCATAGTGCTTCTGGAGCAATTCGCCGAGGAGCTGTTTGGAGGTTAATTTTTCTTCTGCCATAATTTTTTCTCCTTTATTATCATTCATAGGAATTTTGCCTATTTTGCAATACCGGATTTCTTATTGTCTGTCCAAACGTAGAAGCCCTCTCCGACTTTTCTGCCCAGCTGACCTGCGTTAACCTTTTCCTTGAGAAGGTTGCCCGGTCTGAATCTTTCGCCGTAGTTTTCAAAGAGTTCGGTCTGTACCTGGAGGTTCAGGTCAAGAGCTGTATTGTCGTAGAGTTCAAACGGTCCTACCGGATGTCCCATGCCGAATTTGCAAGCCTTGTCGATATCCTCCACAGAGGCAACGCCCTCTTCCAAGAGCTTCAGGGATTCGATCATGATTGCGTGGTATATTCTGTTTACAACGAATCCTGTAACATCCTTTTGCAGTCTTACGGTTTCCTTGCCCATTTCCTGTAGCAGCTCGATGACATCGTCAACCACTTCTTCGTCGCAGAGGTGGCCCGGAATCACTTCAACGAGCTTCATGACCGAAGCCGGTGAGAAATAGTGGGTCCCAAGGAATCTTGCCTTTCTTTCTCTTTTTACTGCCAGAGACAGCTTGGTGACAGAAAAGGTAGATGTATTGGTCAAAAATACTGTCTCCGGCTTGCAAATTTCATCGAGTTCTTTGAATAACTCTTCCTTTAACTCATAGATTTCCGGAACTGCTTCCGTGATATAGTCATAGTCCGCCAGGTCATGCTTGTCTGCCGTCGGAATGATTCTTGCGAGAATCTCGTCTTTTTTGTCTGCTTCCAGTCTGCCCTTCTTGATTTCTCTGTCAAGGATGCCCGCCTGCTTTTCCTTTGCCGCCTCTGCAAGCTCCATGGTTGCGTCAACGATGGCAACCTGATGTCCTGCTCTTGCATACACGATGGCGATTTCTCTACCCATCATGCCTGCGCCTACTACTGCAACTTTTTTCATTTTGTTTCCTCTTTTCGTATTTTATTTTATAAATTCTATTTTTCGTAAATGTTTTCGATGAGGCAGGAAACACCCAGTCCGCCGCCGCAGCAGCTGGAGAAGATACCGTATTTTCCGCCCCGTCTAATGAGCTCTTTCATGGTGAAGATGCAGACTCTTGCGCCGGAAGCACCGTTTGGATGTCCGAATGCGATGGCACCGCCGTTCGGGTTCCAGTTTTCCATGTTCATCTTTTCCCCTGTCTGGTTTTCCATTTCCTTGATTACGGAAAGGTTCTGCGCCGCAAAAGCTTCATTACATTCGTAAACGTCAACGTCGTTCATCTTAAGGCCCATCTTGTTCAGAATCTTAAGGTTGGAGTAAACCGGACCGATGCCCATGTACTTCGGATCAACGCCTACGTCTGCGCCAAGTACCCACTTTGCCAGCGGCTTGTAGCCAAGCTCCTTTGCCTTGTCGGCGCTCATCATGAGAACGAATGCCGCACCGTCGTTTCTGCCGGAAGCGTTTCCTGCGGTGGTTACGCCGCCTGCCCGTACCGGTTTAAGCTTTGCAAGTCCTTCCATCGTTGTATTTGCTCTCGGATGTTCGTCGGTGTCTACGACTACCGGCTCGCCTTTCTTTGTATATTTCACTTCAACCGGAAGAATTTCGTCCTTGAAATATCCATTCTCGATGGCTTTTGCGGCCCTTTGCTGAGATCTCAATGCAAACTCGTCACATTCTTCTCTTGTGATGCCCCATTTTTCTGCCATTCCGTCGGAAATTTCAATCATGGAAAGGTCGTCCTCGTCCGTCGGAGCAAGCCTTGCCTTTGCCGCTGTCGGCGGAATGTCCTTGTAAGGCTCTACCGTGGTGGAAAACTTGTAGTAGCTCTGGCTGTGAGCTTCGCCGCCGCCGCAAATCGCGACATCGATGAGCCCTGCCTGAATCTGCAAAGCCGCGTTGTTTATGCAGGCGATGGATGAACCGCACTGCATTTCCATAAAGGTTGCAGAGGTTTCATACGGAAGCCCCGCTGCCAAGCTTGCGTATCTTGCGAAGTTGTTGCAGTTCAAATCGCCGAAAGCGCTTCCTGCGAATACCGCGTCAACTTTTCCTTTTTCGAGGATCTTTGTCTTTTCGCAAAGTCCCTTGATGGTCAATCCGGCAAGCTGCGCCGGTGTGTAAGGTCTGAGCGCACCGCCCATTCTGCCGAAGGCTGTGCGCATACCGTCTACGATTACTACTTCTCTCATGTCTATAACGTCCTTTCTCTTTGGTTGTTCATTATTTGTTCATAACGTTTTTTGTTTTCGCCGCCATATATCGCAAAAGCCGTGCCAAAATTCTATCAACCTGCCCACTTTTTCGACATTTTTGTCTTTTATTTGTCAAACTCCTTTGAATTTCAATGTTTTTTGTGTCGAAAAAAATATACAATTTGTTCATTATG
>CAVGEP010000056.1:0-446 GCA_963628105.1 Alistipes communis | reverse complement strand
TGTTTATATCGTGTTCAGAAAATATGTTCTTTGTTTGCATTTTGCCTTTTTGACTATTTTTTAGACATTATTTCTGTCTATTTTTTGTTCATATTGTCCATTTTTTATTCTTTTTGCGGTTTTTCGTAAAAAGTGATTAAATTTCGCACAGTTTTCTTATTTGTATGTTGACATTTTGTACGCCCGAATGTATAATCCCAAGTACAAGACTTTGCGGCATCGCCTATCGATCGCCTGGCGAAGGGATAAGACATACGTATAGGTAAGAAGAAAGAGCAGGATTATGGGTTTTAACTACAAAAAAGATTTTCATATAAAGGATAAGGCGGCGCTGGCGGACGAATTTGCCGAAAATCTCGGTGCAAATGTGTTTGTAGCAAACAAAGACGGCGATATTATTTTCGCGAACCAAAAGAGCGCCGACACCTATCAATGCACCATGGACG
>CAVGEP010000055.1:0-8523 GCA_963628105.1 Alistipes communis | reverse complement strand
CATTTGCATCTGCATACGCCCCCGGTGTGGCGTTTATGGTCACGCTATCCGTTCCAAGTATATCGCTAGATGTTACACTGCCTGTCAGCGTACCTGCGTCCGCCGTTCCGTCGTAAACCTTGGTTACGGTTACGCCGCTTAGGTTAATGTCAGTTATGGACTTTGCCGTGATGCTTGCCGTAAGTCCCGTTGGCTGGGTCAGCGTGTAGTTCTTTGTCACGTTTGTTTCGCCTGTCAGCGCGTATCTTCCCGCCAGCGTCACCGGCTTGTCCGTCCCAACGTTTTTAGTGTCAAATGTTGCGGTCACATTGCCGGAATTCAATGTAACGGCGTCTCCCTCAACCACGCCCACCAGCGTTGCATCGCTCAGGGTCGCATTGGTGCTCCCGTCGTAGGTTTTACCTGTTGCGGTGACGTTCACCGTCAGCTCTTTGGCGGTGATGTTTGCGGTGGTAGTTGCCGTGGTACTTTCCAGCGTGTAGTTGCCCGCATCTTTGCCCGTCAGCGTGATATTCGTCGCGGTGACGGTTTTCCCATTCCCGGCGTTCTTGTCCGCGAATGTGGCATCGCCTACCGTGGCGGTGACGGAATCGCCTTCGACCACGCCGTCCAGACTCGTGGTCACCGCGGCGTTTGCATTTCCGTCGTAGGTCTTGCTCTCTGCCGTAATGGTGGCGGTGATGGTCTTTGGACTTATCTTCGCATTCACCGCCGTGGCGGTTGTAATCGTATAGTTTCCTGCCTTGGTGCCTGTCAGTGCGCCGTCAGCGACTGTGGCAGTCACCGCCTTGCTGTCTCCGGCGTTTTTGTCTTCGAACTTGACGGTGATTTTCTCGCTGTCCAGCGAAACGGTGCTTTCGTCCGCACCTATCATACCGTTCAGCGTCGCGCTTTTCAGCGTAGCGGTTATGCTACCGTCGTATGTCTTGTCGTTCGCTGTTGCGGTGACGGTTAGAGGTTTCTTGGTGATGGTGAACGGGATATTCTGTGTGCCGAGTACTTTACTGTCGGCAGTGCTGCTTTCCGCTGTGATTTTCAGATTATACTCGCCCGCGTCGGAAGGTGCACTGTTCAAATCGGTGTATGTGTTGTCCGTGTTTTTCTTCTGCCAAGTGTAGGTCAGGTCTGCACCCTCGACGGTTGCATCGGTGTGGGCTACGGCATTGCCGTCATAGGTTTTGCCATTGCTCATTCCAGTGCCGTCGATCTTATCCAGCAGCTCCACGCCGATGTTTAGCACCGTGTTACCCGTGAGGGTCACGGTGTTGTACTTCTCCGTGCCCTTGCTAGTCGTGCCGTAGGTGGGAACTTTAACGGTAATGCTCTTGCTTACATTCAGGATGTCTGTGGTACTGGCCGTTCCGAGGTTTCCCACCGCGGTCACTGCGTGGGTTGGGACAAAGGTGTAGTTTGTCTTAGCCGCGGCGGTATAGGTTTTGGTTGCCTTGCCGGTTTGGTCGTTGTGTGGTACGATCACGATGTCAAAGTCGCCGTTTTCAAATGTGTTTGTGCCGTCGCTCCATGTCACGCCGGTGCCTTCAAAGTTTACGATGTTGACGGTGGCAATGTCTGTAAGGTTGTCGGTGTTCGCCTCGCCATCATTTCCCAAATTCAAATTACCGTCGCCCACCAGCATGACGGTGTAGGGGCCGCCGTTCTTGTCAAGTCCCTGCATGCCGATGGTGGTACTGGCATTTACAATACTGCTGCTCAGCTTGAATGTTTTTCCATCGGTATTATACTCGCCGCCGGTGATTGTCTTGTCTGGTACCGGCTTCATGTCCTTGTCCAGCACCACATAGGTCGCGTCGCTTGCGCACCGGGCGATACTGATGTCAATCTGCTGGGTATTGGTCGCGTTCTTCGTGGCCGTGACTGTTGGGCTGACGGAGAGGTAGATGGCTTCAGTGCTATTATTGTGGTTGGTATCATTGTCTCTGTGCTTCAACAGTCCGCAGGTGTCCGCCGAGCCGCCGCAGTAAACGATGCTTGCGCCCGTTTCCTTGTCGGAGAAAAAGTGCGTCGCGTCCGCAGCCGTAGCGGTGTAGGAATCATTGTTGATACCCGCGCCCTGCGCAACCTTGGTCGCAATGCCGATCTTCTCGGCATAGACACCCAGCTTGGCGCTGCCGGTTAAGGCACTGCACAGCTTGACATAGATATTGCTGTTTTCGCTTCCGTCGCTGTCGTTTTTCAGATAAATGTTGCGTTGGTTTCCGTCGCTGTCCTTGTTATCGTAGACATAGGCGCCAGCACCGAACTGAATGTCGCAGGCATCCGCCGCACCGCGCATATACACGGCGGCATAGCCTCTCCCTATTTGGTTGCCGGTGATTGTGCCGCCGGTCATCCAGAAGTGAGGGTTATTTTGCCTTCCAACATTTATGATCGAAGTAAGCCGTTCCTGCCCCTCCGTAGTATCAAGGTATGTTTGAAGGCTGTTTCCTGTGATCGTACCGCTTGTCATGTAAACTGTCGCTGTTGTGCCAACGGTTATAATGGCACTCGGATTATCCCAGTACCCTCTCTCGATTTTGCAGTTAGTAATAGTTGCACCACTGATATTTAGCCTCGACGAGGCATTTTGTACATAGATAACGCTCACTCCGTTGATCCAACTCGTATGGTCAGAGGAGTTCGGAAAATCAAAATTCTGTATCAAGACATTTTCACCGAGAGTGACAGTTCCCGCAGATATAGTAATCGCACCCGGATAAGTAGTCTGTCCATCTCCATCAAGGACAACATTCGTGAAAGTTATATTATCTTTGCCATTACTAACAGAAAATGCATACCGGCTCTCCAACTGTTTGCTGTTTATCGTTTTTCTATCTCCACTTGAGGTAATATTCACAGTCTTCCCTTTGTCAAAGGTCAGCGCTGCACCATTTTCAATCGTCACATCGCTCAGCAGATATATCGTTCCACCGTCTGCGACCTCTGTATATGCCTTGCTGATGGTGGCGTAGGGCTTATCCTGTGTGCCGTCACCGTTGGTGTCGTCGCCATAAACCACGCCCTCCGTCGTTGTTCCGCTGGAGGGAGCGGCGACATAGACAGCCGTCTTCGCTGTATTTTCTACTGTAGCAGGTTCCTCCTCCTTGAAGGCATCCGCTAAGTTGACGGTGACATCCGCATTAGGTGTGCCGCTGACAGTGATAACGCCGTCCTCACCGAAGCTCGCGGTCAAGCCCGTGCCATTGAACAGTCGCTCATTGAAAATATCTGCCATATCGCTTTCAAAGGGCTCGCCCGCATAGGCGGAAACAAGGCGAATGTCCGTCATTACGCTTCCGGCGCTGATGGTCTGGGTCAGATTGCCGGAACCCTCTGCGAGGTCAACACCCTCCTCCGGCAGCGTAATGCTGACGGTATAGCTGCCGACCGATTCGCCGCTGTCCTCGCCATCGGCGTTGATGGTGCCCTCAATATCGCTTTCATCGCCCTGCGATACCTCCGGCGTTTCTTCGCCGCTGTTCTCGCCTTCGGCAGAAACAAGCTCCGTGACAGCTTCGCTACCGTCAAACTCACTTTCCGCAAATGCCGAGAATGGGAATAAGCTCGTTAGCATTACAAGCACCAGAAGCAGGCTTGTAAAGCGTTTTCTTTTTCTTAATCTCATTTGTATACACTCCTTATATTTCAATTCTTTTGTTCTATATAATGCAGCCGACGGCGACAAGGTGGCGGGTGGCCCGCATGATGAGCGGCCTTAGCTGTTCCGGCGTTCTGTGTGATGCCATGGGATTACCTCCTTCGTCCAATTCCTAAAGCCTGTTATAAACGGTTCTTGTTCATTTTTGGGCGCAGTAACCCCAAAAATTTCAAATAATATAATTATACCCCCCCCTGCATAAGAATCAAGCTTTTTTCAATTTTTATGTCAGATTTTATGTCAGATTTTTTAATCTTTTGAGCTCTTTTTTAATCGTTCTTAATATTGTGCGGTTGGGATAGCTAAAGAGTTTTAGATTTAAACGCTGAAATTTCAAGTGTTTTTGCGTAAAAAAATCGGAACCGAAGGCATAGGGTTCCGATTTTTTTAGTATGAAAGTATATATCTTTTAGATGTAATAGGTCTTTTGCTTATTTGTTTTCGCGGATTTTGCGGAGGATTTCCTCTTCCGCTTTCTTCATGTCCTCATCTCCCGCTCCGTGGCAGGCTCCCGACATGGCACAATTTTGGCATCCGCATCCGCAGGAACTTTTCCCTGCTTTTTTATTTTTAATCAGCCGGATAATGATTGCGGTTACAATCGCTGTTAGCAAAAGGCATATAACAATCGTTCCGATGTTTTCAATTATCCAACTCATTTCGTTCACCTCTTATTTTGCTTCTTTATAAGGTCTTACAAGGTTGTAAACGATCACGCCGATTACTGCGATTGCAGCGATCAAACCGATGATGTTCATGTTGCCGTTCACGGCCTGACCGATCTGGTTGATTACCAGGGCGATGCAATAGGCAAATCCGCACTGGTAACCGATGGCAAACCATGTCCATTTCGCGTTGTTCATTTCACGCTTGATAGCGCCGATTGCCGCAAAGCACGGAGCACAGAGCAGGTTGAATACCAGGAAGGCATAGCCGCTTACCGGGGTAAATACGCTTGCAAGGGTGGCATAAACGTCTCCTGCCGCGCCGTAGAGGATACCCATGGTGCCAACGATGTTTTCCTTTGCAACCAGGCCTGTGATGGAGGCAACGGTTGCTTCCCAGGTTCCGAATCCCAGGGGTGCGAAGATCCAGCAGATTGCGCCGCCGATTGCTGCCAGGATGGACTGGTCAAGTTCGTCCTCTGCAAGCATTCTAAATCCTTCGTCAGTGAATCCGAAGTAGGATGTGAACCAGATTACGATAGTGGAAAGCAAGATGATGGTTCCTGCTTTCTTGATGAAAGACCAGCCTCGTTCCCACATGGAGCGCAGGACGTTGCCTGCCGTCGGCATATGATATGCCGGAAGTTCCATTACGAACGGAGCAGGCTCCCCTGCGAATCTCTTTGTTTTCTTAAGCATAATTCCGGAGATGATGATGGCTGCCATACCTACGAAATATGCGCTTGTTGCAACCCATGCGCTGCCGCCGAAGATTGCCCCCGCAACCATTGCGATGAACGGAACCTTGGCCCCACAAGGGATGAATGTTGTCGTCATTATTGTCATACGGCGGTCGCGCTCGTTTTCGATTGTACGCGATGCCATTACTCCCGGAATACCGCAGCCTGTGCCGATAAGCATAGGGATGAAGGATTTTCCGGAAAGACCGAACTTACGGAAAATACGGTCAAGGACGAAGGCGATACGAGCCATGTATCCGCAGGCCTCCAAGAATGCAAGGAGCAGGAACAGCACCAGCATCTGCGGAACGAATCCGAGAACCGCGCCAACTCCGGCTACGATACCGTCAAGGATAAGTCCGGACAACCAATCTGCGGTGCCTGCCGCTTCGAGAGCGTTCCCGAGGAGTGCCGGGATGCCCGGAACCCAAATTCCGTAAGTGGAAGTGTCCGGTGCGCCGTAGGCTTCTTTGTATTCGGTGTTAAGGAACTCTCCCATTGCCGTTTCGTAGTCGGCCTTTGTTACGCCCTCTACGGTTTCAACTGCCAGGGTTTCCTCGTCTTCGATTTCGTATGAAACGCTTGCATCCGCAGGAATCAATGTATCTAATTGTTCAAGAGCTGCTTTTGCCGCCTCGTCGCTGTAGGTTTCGCTTTCCAAGTCGATGGCGGAGGCAATGGCCTCATCGCCGTAAGCGTCGGCAAATGCGCCGAGAATTAAATCCGTGTCGCCGTACTGCTCTGCGGCTTCTTCGTACTGGGCGGTTCCGTTTCCGAAGAGGTGGTAGCCATCTCCGAAGAGTCCGTCGTTTGCCCAGTCCGTAGCGGCGGTACCTACCGTAACCATGGATATGTAGTAAACAAGGAACATGATCAAGGCGAAAATCGGAAGTCCCAGCCAACGGTTGGTTACGACCCTGTCGATCTTATCGGAGCTTGAAAGTCCGCCTTTGTTTTGCTTCTTGTAGCAAGCCTTGATAATCGTGCCTATATAAATGTATCTTTCGTTTGTGATGATGGATTCTGCGTCGTCGTCCATTTCCGTTTCGGCAGCTTTGATGTCGTTTTCAATGTGTGCCATAATATCTGCCGGAACGCTGAGTTTTTCGAGGACCTTTTCGTCACGCTCGAAAATCTTGATGGCGTACCATCTCTGCTGTTCTTCCGGCAAACCGTGAACCGCAGCTTCTTCGATGTGGGCGATTGCGTGTTCCACGGCTCCCGAGAAGGTGTGCATCGGAATGGTCTTTCCGTTTTCCGCCGCGTCGATGGCCGCTTCCGCAGCCTCCATAACACCTTTGTTCTTCAAAGCGGAGATTTCCATAACCTTGCAGCCCAGCTGGCGGGAAAGTTCGGCGGTGTTGATTTTATCGCCGTTTTTCTCCACGATATCCATCATGTTTACTGCGATCACTACCGGAATTCCAAGCTCTGTGAGCTGTGTGGTCAGGTAAAGGTTTCTCTCAAGGTTCGTACCGTCGATGATGTTCAGCACCGCGTCGGGTCTTTCGCCGATGAGGTAATTTCTTGCAACCACTTCCTCCGGTGTGTAAGGAGAAAGGGAGTAAATGCCGGGAAGGTCTGTAATTGTCACATTGTCATGCTTTTTCAGCTTGCCTTCTTTCTTTTCAACGGTTACCCCCGGCCAGTTTCCCACGAATTGGTTGGATCCGGTCAGGGCATTGAACAAAGTCGTTTTACCGCAGTTCGGGTTTCCTGCCAGGGCAATTCTGATCTTTTTGTCGCTCATTTTCTTCTATTCCTCCACTTCTATCATTTCGGCATCGGCTTTTCTGATGGAAAGCTCGTAGCCTCTTACTGTCAGTTCGATGGGGTCGCCCAGAGGCGCCACTTTTCTGATGTGTACCGCCGTTCCCTTGGTGATTCCCATGTCCATGATTCTGCGCTTGGTTGCGCCTTCGCCGTGAAGCTTCTTTACCACGGCATCTTCGCCTACTTTTACTTCTTTCAATGTTTTCATTATTCGTTTCCTTTCTATTTAGGGATAAATCAGTTTATATCATAATCTTCTGGGCCATTTCCTTGCTCAGGGCAACCCGGGATTCTTTGACATTGACAATCACATTTCCGCCCAGGGAATTGACTACGGTGACATCTCCGCCAACCACAAAGCCTAGGTTTTCCAAGTGTTTTTTCACTTCCGGACTTCCGCCGATTTTCTTGATGATATTCGCCTCTCCCCGATTTGCTAAAACTAAAGGCATCATATTTCCTCCATTCCCGCGTTTTTCGAGTTTCGCGTTTCGAATTTCGAGCTTCGAGCTTCGCGTTTATGTATTTTTTATATATTTAAGTTAGCTTTCGCTAACCCTTGCGTCAAATTTTAGGTTAGCTCTTGCTAACCTGTTTGCTTTATTTTAGGTTAGCTTTCGCTAACCTTTTGGCTTAAATTTTGGTTAGCTCTCGCTAACCACTCATATAATATACTATATCGCCATATCCTTGTCAACACTTTTTTTGAAAAATTTCGTGCAAAAATTGCGGCGGATTTTCTATCTCCGCGGGCCGCCCTTGCTCGGAAAGTCGAAAGCCACGCGGGCCGCCCTTACTCGGAAAATTGCATCCTGGCATGTCGCTTCAGGGCCTCGAAGGATTGGTCGCTGATGTGGTGTTCCATCTTGCAGGCGTCCTCGGCCGCCACCTCAGGGTCAACTCCAAGGCTGACCAAGAACTGAGAGAGCAGGGTATGACGCTCGTATATTTTTTCGGCAATCTGCTTGCCGGAATCGGTCAGAGTCAAATAACCGTTTGCATCGGATGAGACATATCCGTCATTTTTGAGAATTGCAAGTGCGCGGCTGACGCTGGGCTTGCTAAATCCCATCTCTTCGCTGACATCGATTGCACGGACGCTGGGATGAGTCTTCGATAAAACCAGGATTGTTTCCAGGTACATTTCGCCGGATTCTTGTATTGCCATGTGATACCTCCATAAAAAAATCACCTTTATGTTAGCACAAAGATGCCCTCATTTCAAGAGCGGATTTTCGATACCGGGAGATGATACAGGCCTTCTGCAGCCAGGGTGCCATCCCAATCTCCTTGCGAAATTCCTTGCATAGCAGCTAAAATCCGCATATAATAGCAACGTAGAGAAGTTCTGTAAAGTCTATAAAGTCCATAAAGACGAGAAAATAAATTCTGCAAGATGAGGAAATAATATGAGAATAGGGATCAAATACTGTGGCGGCTGCAATTCGCGATATGATCGCGGAGAATATGTCAGCGCCCTAAAAGAGGCTTACCCTCAAACGCAATGGGAATATGCAAAAGAAGAAATTTGCTATGACCTGCTTATCGTTGTCTGCGGCTGCGGAAGCTGCTGCGCCGGCTACAGTCAATATAAATATCGATTCCTGCGGAAGCTATGGGCTCCCGAAGATTTTGCGCGCCTGTCCGAAGAGCTTTCCGGTTTGTAGTGCGGGGCAAGCATCCCTTATGG
>CAVGEP010000054.1:0-8677 GCA_963628105.1 Alistipes communis | reverse complement strand
TCTTCAAGCGGGACAAGAAAAGAACGACCATGTAAGAGTAGAAATGCTCCTGCATGGTCGTTTTCTTTATGCCATCGGTTTTATACTTGTTTCAATCAGATTGATTTCTTCTTCAGTAAGTCCAAAATGTGCGTATAGCTTTTCGTCTGTCCACTCTTCATTGAAATCAACCACGGGGACGAATCTGTAAGTCTTGCTTGTACCATGCTGGCTGATTTTAGTCAAACTAAGCAGGAATCTGGCGAATTTTGTTCTCAAATAATTAGATAGATTAATGCACTGTTCTTTTCCAAGATTATCATCCTGCCCAACTGCAAGAAATGTTTCTGTGCATACGGAGTCTGGCTCGCCAAGGAAAGTGTTCTGATTGTCATCATTCAGTTCAGTTCCTATGTTATTTGCATAGGGCATAAACACTTTCCAACAATTAATCCATTCCAGATGTGAAGGGATTGAGGCTTTCTCAACATACCCTATAGATTTCGCCTTACCATAACACTTGATCGGTTCTCTTAATCCGCTTTTTGAAGAATGAAACTCTGCCGTTTTCACAAAATTACCATCTAATCCAAACGGGCGGCGAGGTGATACATGATTTGTCATAACATCAGTTTTATCATCTGGTACAACCTTATCCAAAATACTTAAGGCTGCACTGTTCCTCACAAAAATATCCAAATCACGTGTTTTCATAGAACGAATTGATTCAATCGTTTCACCGCCACCATTATGGGTTACTACCCTCATCTGATTATCGGATTCATTATCATAGCCGGAATCCCACAGAAAATAGCATAAACCTCCACGATTGTTTGTACCCGGGAAGATTTCCTCGGGATGCAGGCAGTCGTGTAATTCTCGGATATGGACATCATCGAGCATGGCTTGCCTAAACTCATTCAGATGCTTTCCACCAGTGTACCATCTGCTCGGCATGATAATTGTTGAATACAAATCACTAAGCTTTTTGGATGCATCTACAAAGTAAGGATAGATCGGCCTTGCACTTGCAGACGCACCTCCGTCAGCCTCCTGATACGGCGGATTTCCTACCACAGCATTGAAATTCACTAAATTCACCTCCGTTATACCGCTGATGTCATCATCGAGATTGATATCAGCAAACTTCTTTTTCTGAGAGAGAAGAGTCTTTATCCTGTCGTAATCAAGCTTATTGCCCTCGGAACCATTCTCTTTAATTTTCTTCATCTTTAAAAGGTCGTAGCTGTTAAATTGCTCCGCTATGGCATCCGTGTCAAGCCCCAAAACCTCGTAGACTTTCCGCGTGAATTCATAAGCAATGGAAGATGTGGGAATTGAGAGGATTTTGTCCCTAATCTCATCAAGGGGGATTCCCAGAACTTCACAGCGTTTCAACACGGCAACAGCAAATTCTCCCATTTTGCTGGCTATATCCAATATGCGGATATCCTCACCATCGCACAGGGCATAGAAACAATCATCCGGAATGAGATTAATCATATCCGTTGCCACATTCTCAGGTGTGGTTATTTCTGAATCGGAGATTCTGCCGAACTTCCTGATTGCAACTATAGCTCTCTGCATAGGTTCAACAGTTTCATCATGGGCAAGGGTATTGATGTTTTGAATCTTGTAGTCCAGCTGACGCAGGATGAAAATATTCATGTGACCACGCATCAGTTCAAGAATATTTTTATAAATACCCAGATTAGATGCTATTCTTGCATTATCTCCGCTATCAACGCACCGGATGATATCGTCAAGAGACGCCACATTATCTTTCGTCAGAAACGAGAAGAACAAGAGCCTTGAATAGTAGGTTCTGAACTTGTTCTCCAGTTTTTTAATAGCGTCTTCCGGCTCAGTATCAGTGCCGGAGGAAGAATCGCTGCCTGTTTCGCGCTCATCTCCGCGACCGGAATCGCCATCGTCATTCCCTTCATTGTCATCATCAGGATCCATGTCTGTTCCTTCGCCCTGATGTGCTTCAACGGACAATCCTTGACGAGAGCCAAGTTCAGCCTGCCGTTCAATCTCTGTCCTGACGGCATCCAAATCAAGTAGTGACATATCAACCGGGATATCCTTTGTTTCATCAAGAACGCCACGACTACTTGAATATTCGCTTATTATCGCAAGAATATCCGTTGCCTCCACTTGCTCAATGCGATTTTTATTGAGCGTAATAATCGGAGATATTCTTAATTCATCCGCAAGACGCTCCTTTAAATGCTCGTTTCCGGAGGCATCTGTGTTGGCGTTATATATCTGTGATTTCTGCTCCTGCATAACAAACATTCTATGCGGATCAAAATCCACAAGGAGCGTCTGCGGTTTCATATTGAATTTGATGATATCTCCATCTTCCCCGATATATTCACGAATATACTGATTTTGCAGACGGAAGATAGCCTGATCGTATTCCTGCGGAGACGCTGTGTCCTTTAGGAAAATCATTGTGTCCCACTGTTCAACCGTGGAGCCAGTGAGCATCCGGTTAACAGTGAGAGTGAGCGTTTTCCTGTCCTCGGTTGCGCATTGCTTTATTTTTGCCTTAACCGCTTTTATATCACGATATTCGTTCGGGCTGTCCACGCCGGAAATATTGATGATTGTATAGTTCTGCAGATTTCTGAACTTGGATGCGTTATCCTCAAGCAGCTGCTGTAATGCATCGCAGGAGGCACAGTATGGCAGAACACATACTATGTGTTCACACATCTTACCATCTTTGATTTTATCATAATCAAGGAAGGACAACAGTCCCTCGTCCTCTTTACTGCCATCAATAGCTTCAAAGAGTTCAAGAACCTCTTTCTCGTATACGAATTTCTTATGAAGAGAATGCTCTGTATCCTTCTTGATGGACTGTGGTTTCAGCAATGCCGAGAACGCATATGTAGTGCCGCTGCTCTTCAAACTATCCAAAAGAGCCAGTGCAGACTTACTTGGAACAAAGGCAAAGCGAACCATCTGCGGAAAACCATAATACGGATTTTCCCATTCCTTTACATCATTTGTGTCATCAAGCAGATGTGCCCTGTCCCATTCTTCCTTGTCCTTCACGATATCCGAGAACTGGTAGAATGCGATAATCTCATCTTTGGAAAATTCGCTGCCCATAAGTATGCGGTACGGTGTGCCGGACAGGTGAAGCGTGATTTTCACATCGAGAGATTTCAGCTGTTCTTCTGCAACCTCCGTCTCAACAAAATCATCATCGGCATGTTTTTCCTTGACATCTTTTTCGTAGTTGATGCTGCGAAGTACTTTTCCGTAGCTTTCGGCTCTTGCGCCATAGTGTGTTTCATCTACAATAAGCAGATCAATCTGACTGCCGAAAACTTCCTTGTGTTTATCCTTAATATTATCACCTTGCAGGTCTTGAAGTGTTAGGAACACAACGGCTCCTTGCCCCGTCGCGAGAGTGGTCTTTATGATGGATTCATCCCTGACAAGATCATCGCTTGATATGAAGATATAATCTTTGTTAAAGTTATCTGCACTCTGGACGGTTTTCTTCCATTCCTCTCTAACGTCCGCCTTGGCAGATACTACAAGCACGAGCTTGTATCCCTTTGCCTTGGCGCAGCAAAGAGACGTAAAGGATTTACCGAAGCGCATGACGGCATACATCAGCAAATTAGTATGACCACTGTCCACTGCTTGTACAAAGTTATCAATCGTTGCCTGCTGATTTGGTCGGGTATCCCAAACTCCCGAAGAAGCATATGTGAAAGTTTCCGGCAACTGGCTTGTCGCATCGTAATACTTGTATTTTCCCGTGTTCCGGTCGTAGTTTTCTTTAATGTCTGATATGGCATCTGATACCTGTTCTGGCCTAACATCCTCGAAAAACTCATTCGAATAATATTCTTCTGGAAATTCACCGCGCCCAAGCCTATGTTTTCCTAAATCCTGTTCGAGATACTGATGGACAGAATAATCTCTAAAGAAAATATCGTCACCGATAATGGCAAAATCCTCAAATTCTTTTTTGAGCATAGGAAAATGCTCCATCCACTCACGAAGACGCACAGCGACAGGTCGGTAAGTATCTCCGACCTTCAGATAGTTGGGGATGGTGTTGGTAGTGAATGCGTATATGTGCGGCTTTACCCGACCAATAATTATTCCATCAAGAAGTTCTCTGTTTTCACGATTAATCATATTGTCCACCTCAAGCCTTTTTTAGCAGCGAATCGAATGTCACTGTTTCCTTTGATCTCCAATCACGGATTTTACAGAAACAAGGCTCAGGTTCGCTTTCATCGAGAAGATCAAGTATATTCATCTGCTGGTATTGTTCAGTAACCGTAGCAAAAGGAACTGTGTTTTTTAGTCCGTCCATCTGCCAAATATTCCAAGATATGATGTGCGCAATAGGCTTTAACTCTTCGAAAGAGGGTTCTTTCCCGAATTTATCCGTGTAGTAGTCTATAAATGTGTATAGCAGATTTTCACGAGCAAGAAGCAGATTATCACCCTGATATTCAAAACCATATATACTTTCAAAAGCTCGCTTTGCCCATTTCATCCATTTGTCATACGTGTCTGTATTTTCTGTTACAACGCGAATTTTCCGGTCAAGCAGTCCGATACGGCTACCAAGAGGTATTGCTTTTCCCGTAACGGTGTCGTATCTGCTCACAAGATACGGAGCCTCGCCACAGGTAATTTCCAAACGCCTTGCATCCACATAGTCTGTCCATCGCTTGCCATTTTGTGATGAGAATTCAACTGGCTGCGTAGTAGCTGTCCACTGTTTGTAGCTTGTAACATTGAAAACGTTGTCTCTACCGAACCATGCCGTGTCAACAAGATTATTTTGCTCATTGCACATCCATGATGGTGTGAACACTTCGGCTTTTGCTTTGGTGCGTCCAAGCTGACTGGTCTTTTCCTTATAAATACGAGGCTGGATAATATTCTTGTTTTCTCCAGTAATCAGATGGATATTGATGGGAAACGGCGCCTTGTATTCTTCACCATACTCTTCATAGTCAGATGTTCCCCATATAATGTTGCGGCGCGTTGTTCTGTCAAACAGGAGGATGCTTAACAGAGCTTCGCCGTATTTGAGTATTTCGTTTTCAGAAATATCTATTGATGCGTTAATGCTCACACTAATCCTCCTCGTTTTCTTTATCCGGGACAAACTCCACGACATCATCCACCTTGCAGTCCAACACCCGGCATATTTTTTCCATTGATTCAAGGGACACATATTCGTCCCGGCGCATTCTTGTTGAAATATTGGCACTATAACCGGCTTCTTTCTGAAGCTCCGCAGCTGTCATATTTCTATCTATCAGCATATGAAACAGTTTCTTGTAACTAACAGCCATAGCACGCCTTCCTTTTCAAAACGGTTTACTTGTATAGTATATCACGAAAATATGAACTTTTCAAATATACATGAAAATTTCATGGCATATTATGGGAGATTATGATTCTGCTTTCTTCCTCTTGTAATACGCTCTCGCCTTGCGGTTATTCCGCTCCGCCTTACAGTTCGGATTGTCACAATATCTCTGGCGGCTGGAATGACGGACAAAATATTCCCCGCAGCACATACAGGTCAGGATGGAGCCTTGTGAGAAATCGTAGTTCATATCAATGTCAGCCGGAGGAGCTACATCGGCTACCATACGGGCGAACGCATACCAAGCTATATCGAATACGGAGTGTATCTCGGCGCTCATTTCGACTTTGTGCGTTTTTTTGTCCTGCCTTACCCGCATCTTGAAGTCCGGGAACATTTCAAGCGCATCAAAAATACGGTCATCGTAATCAGCGTTGAAATACTCCAAGTATTCAGCATCATCCGTGTATCGCCTGTATTTCTCTAAAAATGGGAGACTGTCGCATATATGCCCTTCATAATAAAGACTGCGCCCGGCGGACACATCATGTTCGTACCTGATTTTTTGCAGGGCATCATAATACTCAAACGCCGTTCCCAGCTTACAGAGATCGGCAACAAAATCCCGAACCTCAAAGGTCGCTCTCCTTTGCAGCCATTCATGAAAATGGGGATTCATAAAATCGCCGTCTTCTATTTCAATACATAACTCGTCAATGTCATAAGGATGGATGTTATTCCGACACCAATTCCACACAAGGTCAGTAGTGCGCTCGTCAGTATCGGGCGTATTTGCCTTTTTATATAAGTTACACAGGCTGGCAAGTAGCTCATGCCCGGTTATGGAGTAGTCCGTCCCGCTTGTAGGCTGCCCGGTGAAATTAAACAGAGGTATTATCTCGTCCTCCATACTTTCGTGGTTATACTCCGGCACATATTCTGGAAAACGCACCGCCTTGTATATCATCTCGCCTACGCCGCCGATTTCCGTAAATGTGTATGCATCGGTCGAAATCTGCTTCATTTGAAAACGCCTCTTTTCTTACCATTTGTATTACCGATAAAAAATGTACATCGGTAATATTATAGTCTATAATGGGCTTAAATACAAGAGTAAATTGTAAAACCTCTTGTATCAGCGGATGTCAACCGACAGGCTGTTTCCCGCGACCGAGGGAGCAGTCTGTCCAAACAGGATAGATTGGAGGTGCCGACATGAAAGACAGAAAGCGGCAGCGGGCAAATCGGAAGCTAAAGCATCGAGAGGAAATGCTGGACAAGCACAGCGGATACGGCTACAAGGATTTGACGCCGTACAACGTTGTCCTCAAGATGAATACCAACGGAAAAGCCCAGATTGCATTGAAGTAACTGTCACGGATTATAAAGCAGTATATCGCTGATTATGACGAGGAAATGGTGAAGATGAGCAAGGTAAACGAAGTCCTGCAGCACATCACCACGGACTTGAACTATGTCTGTCAGGATGAGCTTGACGCAAACGAGAACCTTATCAATTTCAGAAACGGTCTGCTCCGGGTAACAGATACAGAAGTAAGTCTGATACCGCACACGCCGACCGTATATTCCACGATACAGATCCCCTGCGACTGGATGGGCGAGTCGGAGTCTACGCCTGTGTTTGACGCATATATACGCACGCTCACAAACGGCGATAAGGCAATCGAACAGCTGCTTATGGAATTTATCGGCGTATGTATCTCCAATGTCAAGGGCTGGCGGTTGAAAAAGTCACTGTTCCTCGTGGGTGATGGCGATACGGGAAAATCACAGCTGAAAAGCCTCGTGGAGAGACTGATCGGGAAAGGCAACTTTATCGGCATCGATCTAAAAGCCATAGAAGCACGATTCGGAACGGGAGCCGTTTACGGCACTCGCCTTGCGGGAAGTTCGGATATGAGTTTTCTGTCTGTGGATGAACTTAAAACATTCAAGAATCTCACAGGTGGAGACAGCGTATTTGCAGAGTTCAAAGGTCAGCAGGCATTTGAATTCACATATAACGGTCTGCTGTGGTTTTGCATGAACCGTCTGCCGAAGTTCGGCGGAGATAACGGCCAGTGGGTGTATGACCGCATTATGGTAGTTCGCTGCCCGAATATCATCCCAAAGGAAAAGCAGGACAAACAGTTACTGGACAAGATGTATGCCGAGAGAAACGGAATTGTGTATAAGGCAATACGGGCATTGCAGACAGTCATCTCAAACGGCTACCGCTTTTCGGAGCCTGACAGCGTATCGGCGGCACGGTCGCAGTATATGTCGGAAAACAGTACGGTCATCAGCTTTTTCGAGGAATGCATGTGTCCGTGGCAGGATGGAAAAATCAACCGCCACTGCACTACGGGACGTATCTACAGGGTTTATCAGGCATGGTGCCGGGATAACAATAACGGTTTTGCCAAGACCGCAAAAGAGTTCCGTGAAGACCTTGCTGATTATCTCGGTGGCACATATGCGGATATGACCACACGACAGAAAGGCAACACCTACTACAAGGAAGATTCGCTGACGCTTGAAGCTAAAGAACAATATTCCAAGGAATACGGCTATGACGGCATCGAATTTCTATAAAGGGGACTCCGGCAAGCCGTCAGGCTTGTTGGGGAGAGAGCGAGCTTTTCGTACTTGCACGGAAACGAACGATACGGAGCTTGCGAGGACGAGGTAGCAGTACGGGTAGCAGTAAAAATCACAACTGCTACCCAAGAAAACACAGTAACCACAAGGGTTTCAGGACACCGGGTAGCAGAGGTAGCAGTACTCGTAACTTCTTAGCGAAAAAAATAAAGTCAAGAAGCAAGTTGGGTTAGGTATGAAGATTATTAAAAACTGTGGATATGAAATCAAAAGTTCTGCTACCTCTGCTACCCGCAGGGCGAAAATCGCCTAAAACAAAGGCTTTTTCGAGGTAGCAGTACCGGAAATGTCTGCTACCCGTGGTGCTACCCACTGCTACCCAAAATCTCAAAGGAAGGAGGAAAACGGCTATGGCGCTTAATCCGTCACTCAAGGAACTGAAGCTGGCACTCGGAGACAGGTACCGCATTTTATCTATCGATTGGGAAAAATGCCTCTATCGTGATTTCGGTAACGGCTTCAATGTTGAAATCAGCGGATGCAGCAAGGCGAACCGCAAAGGTTCGGCTACGCTATATCTCTGGTTCGGCGAACACGCTTACAACTGGCTCATCGTGAAAACCGTGCATGATGTCGGTAGGAGCACAGAGGCAATCGGCGCGGCTGTGGAAGAATTATACGACTATTCACAGCGTCTGCTTGCGCAGGGCTACGATACCCGTGACAAGC
>CAVGEP010000053.1:0-8837 GCA_963628105.1 Alistipes communis | reverse complement strand
GCTGAACTATTTTCCCATCGTTTTGGGCGGCGGCCACGAAACCACCTTCGGACATTTCCTCGGAGAATATCATAATCTGAGAAATAACGGCGAGGTTACCAATGAAAATAAGGACGAGGCGAAAGCGAAGCTTGGGATCGTGAACTTTGATGCCCATTTTGACCTGCGCCCATACAACAACGGAAGCTCCTCCGGCTCCATGTTCCGGCAGATCGCGGACATTTGCCACGAGGACGGCGAAAAATACCGGTATTTGCCACTGGGAATCCAGCAGCACAGCAATACGGTGCAGCTTTTCAAGGTTGCAAAGGCGCTGGGGGTGGACTACATACTGGCAAAGGAATTTCAGACCGCAGGCTATGCGGGGATTCTGGAGAAGGTGGATATGTTCATGGGAGACTGTGAAAATGCCTATATAACCATTTGCACGGATGTGTTTTCTTCGGCATTTGCGCCGGGCGTAAGCGCCACCCAGTCCCTGGGGCTTGACCCTGAGATCGTGCTTCCTGTGATCAAGCATATTTTGCGGACCCGAAAGGTGAAGGGCTTTGACATCTGCGAAATTTCGCCACGGTTCGACCAGGACAATACCACGGCAAACCTTGGGGCGGTGCTGATCTTTTCGGTGGTAAACACCCTATGCAAGATGGACGGACTGGATATTGATTTGGACGACACAAGCTGGATTTAGAGAAAGCGGGGCAGGAGACATGAAAAATGAGAGAAAAGAGCCGGTTCTTGTGATCATGGCTGCGGGAATGGGCAGCCGTTTCGGAGGATTGAAGCAGATCGAGCCGGTAAGTGACAAGGGCGAAATCATCCTGGATTTTTCCCTCTACGATGCCTATCTTGCGGGCTTTCGGAAAGCGATTTTCGTGATAAAAAAGGAAAACGAAGAGGATTTTAGGAAGCTCATAGATAATAGTGCCGGAAAATATATCGATGCGGAGTATGCATTTCAGGAGCTTACGGATTTGCCGGAGGGCTACAGAGTGCCTGCGGGGCGCGAGAAACCCTGGGGAACCGCCCATGCGGTGCTTGCGGCAAGACACATTGCGGAGGGACCCATAGCGGTTATCAACGCCGACGATTACTACGGCCCGGGGGCGTTTCAGACCATTTACGATTTTCTCGAAACCGCTGAGGATGGGGAGAAATATTCCTACTCTATGGTGGGATATAACATCGAGAATACTCTGACAGAAAACGGCTTCGTTTCCAGAGGGGTGTGTGAAGTCACCGATGACGGAAAGCTGGCGGCAATAACCGAGCGCACGAAAATTCAGTGGAAAGAGGACGAAATCGTATACACCGAGGATGATGGAAAAACTTGGGAAAAACTGCCGAGAGGAACCACGGTGTCCATGAATTTCTGGGGATTCACACCCTCCATGATGAAAGAGATGGAAGCGGGATTCCCTGCGGTGCTGGACAAAATCCTTGCGGAAAATCCGATGAAAGGGGAGTATTTTCTGCCGGGAGTTGTTGACAGACTGCTTCGGGAGGGAAAAGCCCAGGTAAAGGTACTGAAATCAAGAGATCGCTGGTACGGCGTAACATATAAGGAAGACAAGGAAAGCGTTGTCAGCGCCTTGCAGTCAATGAAAGACAAAGGAGAATACCCCGACAAACTCTGGAAATAGAGAGGATTTTTTTAGATGGAAACGGAGAAAACGAAGCGCAGAGATTACGCATTTATAATCGCCTGCTATTTTATATGGGGCTTTCAACCGCTGTATTTCCGCTTAAACACGGATATAGACGGGCTTTTCCTTTTGATGAGCCGCATAATCTGGGGCTGTGTCTGGGTAACGGCGCTGGTTTTGCTCCGAGGCAGGGGAAAGGAGATCATCGAAACCTTTCGGGACAGAGATCTGATGCTAAAACACCTCATTCCGGGGGCATTTTTCAATTTTCTCGATCTTGCAATCTATTTGTTTGCGGTAACCGGCGGACATATTCTTGCCACGGCGCTGGGATATTATCTCGGGCCGCTGGTGGTTTGCGCCCTGGGAGTAATCGTCTTTAAGGAAAAGCTGAGCTGGCAGCTCATAGCGGCAGGGGCGATGATTTTTGCAGGCATCGTGATCTCGGGCTGCGGCTTCGGTAACGCTCCCCTAATTTCAATTTCCCTGATGTTTTGTTTTTCCATCTATGCGGCATTTATGAAAGGCGTGCACAAGGACGCGGTGGTCTGTACGGCGGTGCATCTGATGTTGGTCAGCCCGGTGGCGCTGATTACGATTCTGCTGTTTCGTATGGGAGAAAATGGGCTTGCCTCGGTGGATTTTTCTGCGCAGATCTTTCTCATGGGGGCGGGGGCGGTAATGGCGCTGCCGATTATGCTTTACGCCAGCTGTGTAAAGCGGCTCCCTATGGCGGTAATGGGATTTTTGCAATATCTGTCGCCTACATTCGGGTTGCTGTGCAGCTTCCTGACGGGGGAGGATATAGGCAAAAACGAATATCTGCTCCTTACCATTATCTGGGCAGGGGTGCTGTTTTATACCATCACCACCATGATTCGCGAGAAAAACGCTTCACAGCCAGGAAAACAAAAATAGTGAAACAATAGTGAAAAAATAGTGGATTTTTTTAAAATTATTTTGTAAAATATAAGATATAGAGAAAATGAGGTGGGGAGAATGATCAAAGTTACACTTTCAAACGAAATACTAAGGAGAATTTCTGCGATTGATGAAAATCGTTTCTCCACGAATGCGGCGAAACTATCGCCTGTGACGGCGAATAAGCTGCGAAAAAATTCCAAGAAAAAAAGCTCATATGCATCCAACCGAATCGAGGGGAATCCTCTGACCGAGCAGCAAGCAACAGAGGCAATCGAAAAGGATGCCCACAAGCATTTTTTGAAGCCGGAACAGGAGATCCGAAATTATTTTATGGCACTTGAGGTTCTGGAGAAAAAATGTAGGGAAAAGGAGCCAATTTCCGTAGAAATGATACTGGAAATACAAGCGCTGGTGGAAAAGGGGGCTTCTAAGGAAAAAATCGGCTTGCGGGGGGCAATGCCCCCAGGAGTGTTGTTTGCCGTATATGACGCGGAAAGCGGCACCGCCGAATACATTCCGCCGGAATATAGGGATATTCCGAGGCTTTTAGAGGAACTGGCGGAGTATGTAAATACAACAGAAGATCATCCGTTGATCGCGGCGGCTGTCCTGCACTATCAGCTTGTGACCATTCACCCCTTTGAGGACGGAAACGGCAGAACGGCAAGGCTTTTGTCCGGATATTTGATGGATTTGAATGGATATGGATTTCAGGGAATCGGTTCGCTGGAGGAATATTTTGCTTACGACCCGGAAGAATATTACGCTTCGCTTCAAATGGATTTACCGCCGCTTTATTATGACGGCAGGGATAACCCGCCACATCCGGAAATCTGGATTAACTACTTTCTGCGAATGGTGGAATTATACTCAAATAAGGTGCGGGAGATTTCGCAAAATTATCAGGAAAACGGATTATACGAAAGCCTTTCACATTTAAACGCAAAGGAAAAAGCAATGCTTTATTATCTGCTTAAGAATCACAAATACGAATTTGCTCCCATGGAAATCGCTAAGGAAACAGGAGTGAGCAACAAAACCGTGATTAACAGATGTGTGAAATTGGCAGCTGCCGGCTTTGTGATTCCGATCATTGTCAAGGAGCGCATTCGCTCTTATAAACTCAGCGAGTATGCGGTTTCCGTCAGAGAGCAAATTTTGAAAATCTGCCGGGAAGATATAAATAGTGAAACAATAGTGAAAAAATAGTGGAAATAAACAAAACGGCGGCAAACCGATCTTTACGAAAGGTCACCGCCATTTTTTATGCACTCTTTGAAATGAATTCCGCAGCTCGCCGGAATTTTGCGGAAATCCTTAAAAACTCGGAGGTGTCTGCCGAAATGTTGCAGAAATCGCCGAGAAGTTTGGGACTTCTTTCGCCTGTCTACCGTGTGAGGGTAAACAGCAGGTAAAGGACCAACATATGTACCGGATAAAATGCGTAGAAGCCGTATTGCAGCGCCTTGCTCGAGATACCTTTCTTGCCGTTATATAGCCAGATCGGAATCAGCGCAAGGACGGCAAACCCTTGGGTCTGCAGCTCAAAGGTATGCCCCGCGAGGGTCAGCGGTATATACTCGCCTGCGAAAAATACCATGTTAAACAGTATCATGAAGATAAGCTGAAGCGCCCATGCGAAGCGGAAGTTTCGGCAAAGATAGAACATGACTACCGTGGCAACCCCCATGGCACCATAGTCCGTCATCGCGATTCCGCCGCCCAGTATGCAAAGCCCTGCTGCCAAAACCCCTGCAATTACCGATTTTGGAGTGCGTTTTTCCTTGGCATCGTCAAGAGACTTGATAGCCAGCAGCCCCAAAAGCAGCGTGAACATCACGTTTTGGTGGAAGGGATAAAAGACCGTGCTGCCGTAGAGCAGGTCAAAAGGAATCTCAGAGACAATGCCAAAAGCAAACAGCCTCAGCGCGTATTTGCGAAAGTCCGAAGTGTGCAAGAACCCTTCGGCGATCTGAAATGCAAAGATCGGAAATGCCAGGCGCCCAAGCCAGGTCATCCACATATTCCCCGGCACAATCGTCGCCCACATATGATCGCAAAGCATCAGGACGCAAGCCAGCCCCCTCAGCATATTCGCGTCCAAAAAACAAATAGATTTTTTCAAAATAATCTCCCCCTTTTTTTCTACTTGCCTCAAAAGTATATCAAGAAATGATAAAGAAAGCAATAGCAATTCGCAAGGCTTGCGGCCACAAGCACGGAGGCAGAGCGCAAAAATGAAAAATCGAAAAAAATTGCACAAAAACAAAAATTCGCTCTTTACAATCACAGGTGATTGCGATATGATGATGGTGGATATTTTAGTATAGAAGGCGGCTGGCGTTTGGCCCGGCAAAAGAAGCCTTTTGTAATTTGAACAACTGAATATCGGAACGAATATTACTAACGGAATTGGGTGAAAAAGCCAACTGTATCAGCAACCGTGAAGCGCCGGAGGGCGGCGACAAGTCGGGAGACGAGCAATATTCGGATGTTAAAATCTCTGGGATAGTAGAAACGGCATCGCGACGAAACGGTCAAAAAAGTGATATTGATATAATATAAATGTCACATTGAAGTTAAGAGATGCGAAGCTGCCACAGAGAAGGCGGCTTTTTTATTGCGAAGCCTTCTCACATTGCCCACTGTAAAACGAGACTTTTCATCCTTACCGGGCGGCGTTGCAAAGGGCGACGTCCGCCCACGGGCAAGAGGAGTAAACATAAATTTTGTTCCATTATCGGGTAGGAGAGGCCGCAGGCTGATCCCGCGCGAAATAAAAGAAAAGGAGACTTTCAATGAACGAACAGACAAAAGATTTCAAGCCTTATTTGAAAAAGGCGCTGGTCCTGCTCATGGCAGTGGTGATGGTGTTCACCTATATGCCGACCATGGCCTGGGCAGGGACAGGCGGTAATGACAGTAGTGCAAAGACAAGCGTCGAAAGTTGCCCTGTGACGATAACAACAGCGGAGGGGACAGCTCTTACGGCGATGGCAACAAACGAAATGATCAGCGACGGCTATATAACCGGAAGTGCCACCGTTTATGAAATTGCAGTGCCGGCAGGTACTGAGCAGGTGATATTTTCATATACCGATGATTTCCTTGCGTACAATTATACAAGCGGAAAAACGTGCATTAATGGCGGTGGGGCAACTTCTACAGATGGGAAATACACTCGCAATGTGAAGGTAGACGATGATTTCTATAATGTATTCAAAGGGAAAAAGCTAAGCGATAAGGACGGTGTGCTTGACTATGTTTGGGTTCAGACTCCGTATACTGACAATTATCAGAGCAGCTTCATCTGCGCCATCAAGTTTGTCTATGAAATGCCCGTTACAGTCAAAGCCGGAGCAAATGAGCTGACCTGCACGAGGGCCTATGCCAATGGCTATGACTGTGGACAGGGCGCAACGGATCTTTATGTTGTGGAGCTTCCGACAAGTACGGACGAAGTAACTTTGACTAAGACCGTTGATGGAACAACACAGGGAATTCAGGTGTACAATTATAACGGAACCACTTATATAGCGGAGGGTACTGCTAAAGAAGATAAAAGCGTGACTGCGAGAACGCACTTAACGGTGAAATATGATGAAGATGGAAAAGAAAAAGTTGAGAACAGCGGAACGGAAGGCAACTATTTGAGCGTGCAAGAGCCGTATACATACGATGAAGATAACAAAAGGACGGGTGGCGGCAATAATATCTGTGCCATCAAGCTTGTGCTCTCTGACGAAACCTTGGACACGGATTCCGTCGAAAAGATTAAGGGAACGCTAACGGGCCAAACTGCGGAGAATGGACTTGGCTTTTACAAAGATAGCGACAACGACTACTCTATGCTGGGCAATAACTGGTTCAAGGGAAACGAGCTGAAGGCTCAAGTCGGCGAGACAGCCAAAGAATTAGATGGAAAATACGCGTATCTTAACGCAACTACCAGCGTTCCAACGGGTTGGGATGCGGAGGATATGAATAAATTAACATTAAAATGGTATTATGGCAAAACGTACTCGGCGGATGGTACAGGCTACGAATGCGTAACGATCGGTGGTAAGAGCACCGGCTTGGACAAGAATAATGAGAAAGCATATAAGAATGAAGACGGATTTGAATATAATAATCAATATGTGAGCGGAAATTATGGAACCTACTATTGGTTCACTTTGGTTCCGGAAACGGTCGAAAAAGGAAACTACTATTACTACGTGGAGATATCCTATACCGACAGCAAAGGCAAATCGCAAAGGATTTCCAGCAAGGACTGTCAAGCATGGGTAATCGTAAGCGACAAGACAGAAGAGCAGCCTTCCGGCAGTGACGAAAACATAACAGTAAGCTTCAAGCTAAACGGCTTTGACGGAATGAAAAGCATTGCGGAGCAAAGTGTAACTACACCAGTAGGCTCAACGGTTGGGACCGTGTTCGAGAAAGTTTTGACCGCAAACGGGTATAAGTACACATATAAGGGGAGCAACTATATTTCTGAAATTACCGACAGCAGCGGGTATGCATTGGGAGAATTCGACCGCGGTTCAAATTCCGGGTGGATGTACCTTGTTAACAATCAGGCACCGACGGTGGGGCTGAAGAGCTATAAACTTTCCAATGGCGACAACATCGTATGGTACTACACCGGCGACTACACCAAGGATTCCTATGCAAGGTCATCTATGAGTACAACCGCCACCACTGTCACCACCGATACCACCTCCGGTTCCACCGCAACAACAGCGCCGACCGAGACCAAGGTAACGGAAAAGACAAACGCCGACGGAACCAAGGAAAAGACCGCAACCGTAACGGTTTCAACCGCAAACCAGACGGAAATCATCAAACAAGCGACGGACAAGAAGTCTGCGGAAATCGTTCTGGAAGTTGCAAGCACCGCCACAAGCGGCGCCCAGAACGTTCAGCTCCAGCTGAATGTAAGCTTCGTTAAGAATGTAAGCGAAAAGACCGATGCGGCTCTTACGGTTAACACAGAGAACGGCACCGTAAGCCTCGACCAAGCCACCATCAAGACGGTATTAGACGAGGCAAAGGGCGCAACCATCACCCTCGATGTAAATAAGGTTACAAACCCGACGGAAGTTCAGAAGAAGGCAGCAGGAGAGAGCGGACAGATTCTCAGCCTCACCGTAAAATCTGGCGACAAGACCATATCCGACTTCAAGACGGGAAAGGTAACCGTAACCGTTGCAATTTCAACTGCATTGCAGAACAAGAGAGTTGCTGCAATCCACATCGCAGAAGACGGCAAGATTGAGCAAATGCCAGGCAAGAGCCGCGAAGTGAACGGCAAGAAGTGTTTCGAGTTCACAACTTTCCACTTCTCCGACTTCGCACTGGTAGACGCTGACGAACTGGGACTGGAAACAGAGGACGAGATCGATGCGGCGGCTGCTGCGGCTCTGGTTGCCAAGCTCACTCCGGTGGCTCGCTCCGCAAAGACCGCAAAGGGCTATATCAAGGTAACCACAAGCCTCAATAAGAGCGACAAGGCAATTATCAGCGAGCTTGCGGATGCAGGCTACACCGTAAAATACCGTTTCTATCGCTCCACGAAGAAAGCGGCAAACTACAAGTCTGCCCTGACGAAAAAGACCACTACATACACCAACACCACCGGCAAGAAAGGCACCAAGTACTACTACAAGGTACAGGTGAGAGTGTATGACGAAAGCGGCAAGCTGGTTGCAAAGACGGCACTTAAGCAGTGCAAATACGCAGCCCGCACACGCTAGACTTGTCTTTTTCGCCCACCGCGGTGTCAGCTGCGATTTCTCAGTACTCACGTACCCTAAGTACGCTCCGTGCTTCGAAATCTTGCTTCCTAGCGGTGAACGAAAAATCCTGCGCCTAGGGAAATGCTTGTTAAAATCGCCCGTGGCGTTGTTGGCAGCGGCGTTCTGCGGTACTCACGTACCTCGTGTACGCTCCGTTCCTCACCGCCTTGCCGCCTAGCCACAGACGATTTTCCCTACGCATTATAGCGGTGCGAAAGAGAAATAGGCTTGTCGCTTCGCCTGTGGCGTTGCTTGCTACGGCTTAGAGATTGCTAAGAAGGCGTAGAGACAAAATTGCGGCAGCGCGATTCCGCAGGGGAGCCATCAACCTTGCGGTGAAGCATTGCATGGAGGAGGGGCTGATTGCGGACTTCTTGCAGAAGCACAGCAGAGAGGTAACCGGTATGTTATACAAGGAGATTACGGTAGAAGAATTTGCGGAAATCAGGGCTAGGGAAGCCGCCGAGGA
>CAVGEP010000052.1:0-8971 GCA_963628105.1 Alistipes communis | reverse complement strand
TTTTTCTATGGAATGTTCGTATTCGCAGGCTCGCTGGTGGGAACCGGCGTTATGCAGCTTTTGATTTCCGGCGTGTTCTTTATAATCGTGCCGGCAATGATTTTCATTATAAATACGTTCTGCGAAACCTTCCTGCTGGGATATGTGGGCATGAGCGATTTTATGGAATCTTTGATGCTAGAGGCAAACCCGGTTTTCAGGATCATCTCGGGCTGGGGAGATAGCCCGGGGCTTGCACTGGAAATGAAGTATCTGGCGGCGGCGGTCATAATGCTTTGCCTGGCTCGGTTTGCTTATGGCAAGGCGAAGCTGGAAAAGGTGGGAGATTCCATGATTTTCAGGGCTACGGAGGAGATTCTCACCTACCTGGTAACCTTCATCGGCATGACTACCTTCGGCTCGATCCTTTACGGCATTACGGGAGACAAGAGACCTATGCTGATTCTCGGGATGGTGGTTGGCGGTCTTGTGACCTTCCTCATCGTAAAAATCGTTATCGCAAGGTCGATCAAGGTTTTCAATAAGAAAAATCTTGCTTCGCTGTGCATCTACATCGTGATTGCGGCGCTGTTTACGGGCTTTACGGTCTTTGACCTTGCCGGGTTTGCAAAGCGGCTTCCCGGCGAAGATAAGATTGAGTCGGTAAAGCTTCAGACCTCCACCTTTTGGTATGCTTCTTCTTCCACTTATATGTATACCACAGATGGCTCCGGAGTCCCGGCAGGTCCCGTATATTCAACGGATCCTGCGGTTATCGCCGCTATGCTTGAGCTGGAAAAGTATATTGTGGAAAACGACCTTGCGGCGAAAGATGCCGTCACCATGGAGGATTCTGCCTCGGATGATGCGGAGCCGATTCGGGAAAGCGTGACTTTTGAGTATAAGATGAAGAACGGCTCAAATTTCAGGCGGGGATATTATTTTGTCCTGGACGAAGAGAGCAAGGCGCTGATCGACAAGATTGTCGCCTCCGAGGACTGGAAATCTCTGTTCATCGGCGCGGACAAGGTCAATCTTGCGGGGTTTGAGAGCGCAACCATCGAGACCTATTCCCTGCGGGCAGATTATTATGATGAGTCCGAGAAAATTTCCATCAGCCGCGAGGATGTGGAAAAGCTGGTGGCTGCAAGAGATGAGGACTTTAAGGCTATGGACTACTACGATATGTGCGAGCTTGTCGAAAATTCCACGCCTCACCAGCTCTTCGGCGTAAGCATATGCGTTTATTTGAAAACGCCGGTTTCGGATGGAAAGACCGGGAAAAGGATCGCGGCGCGAACGTCCGATACCCTTACCATCGGCTTTGAGGTTATGAAGGAGGACAAACATACCCTTGCGGCTTTGGAGGACATCGGTGTAATATAGCAGTGTGGAAAATGAATGGTTTTACAATACAATTTTAATCGTTGCAAGATGCGGGCGGTCTCTTATTCGGGGCCGCCTGCCCTATTTCGAAAAATATTTTTCGTCCTGCGGGGTTGAAATAAGGGCGTGTATCCATTATACTGTTTAGAGGGGAGCTAAAATCTTGGCAAAATAATTTATCAACAGGAGTACTAATAAAAAATGAAGAAAAGGATTTTGAGATTTATTTCTACCGCGCTTGCCGCGGCGCTTATGATGGCGGCAGTTCCGGCGGACTTTGCCTTTGCTGCGCTTTCCGAGGTCAATGACCCGGCACAGGTTACCACATTCAAGTCTACCGGAAATTTCGAAAAGGAATATGTCAGAGCCTATGTTACCGACGACACGGTTCTCAAGGTTAACTACAAGACACCTCTGGAAACCACACTTTTTAGGATTTCTCTCTATCGCGTAGGCGAAAACAAGGGCGATATGGACCTTGATGTTTTCGTGGACGCAGTTCAAAGCTACGCCGCGGACGGCACGACCCTCTACGGCTTCACCTACTATCTTGACATGGAGCGATTTGATGTTCCAAGCGGATATTACAACCTTTATCTCAGGCGGTGCGCCACAGCAGCAGATGCCGAAGCAAAGGATTACAAATCCAGCGGCGTCCTCTATAAGAACATGGAGATCAAGGTAACCGGCGGCAAAGTAAAGATTCTCCGCTACAAAGACGTTATCGAATACAATCAATCTATCAAGAACATCGGCGCCCTTTATAGCATCGACAAATACCTGGACGACACTCTGGAAGATATCCGTTTTGTGCTTCGAAATCCCGCCACTAATGTCTATGCGGAGATGACTCCAAGCAAGATTTCTTACATCAAGACTGTTTCGGATCGCATAACCCAAGGAGCTACCTCGGACTACGAAAAGCTTCAAAGGATATATGAGTACGCCGCGCAGAATTTCTACTACGATTCGGTGGCTTTTCAGACCCATTCCTACCAATATGCGGATCCTTACGATAATATATATAATTACGAGAACAGACTGAGCAGCGCAAACAGCATTAACGGAAGCGTGTATACCACCTGTCAGGGCTTCTCGGCAATTTACCTTGCTCTTGCCCGTGCGCAGGACATCCCTACCCGCTTTGTCTACGGACACAGGCTTGCGGTGCCGTCAAACGACTGGCTCACGGAGGACAATATCGATGTGAGGGACCACTGGTGGGCAGAGTCCTATGTAAACGGCAGATGGATTTTTGTTGACCCAACCGTGGGAACCACCAACAAATATAACAAGACCACCGGCGTATGGACTTATACGGGGCTTACGAACTACACATATTTTGATGCCACCGATGAACAGGTTGCCACAAGCCATGTGTACATGAACATCTATCCGGACTACCGTTACGGAAAATACATCGATGACGAGTACGAGATGAACCTGCTTCGGCAGTTCTTTGCCCAGACCATCGGAGATACGGGTCTTACCAACGGTACGAAGATGGATGCGAGCTACTCTCCTTACGATACTTCGACATGGGGAGACGGAACAAAATCCCACTTTATGACAAACGGAAGGGGAAAGACGAGCCAGATTCAGTGGAGCAATAAGGGATTTACCGGGACGCTGAACCTGCCGGGCTTCACAAAGATGAGCCTCTTCTCCTCCCATAACAATAAGTATGAGACGGCGAACCTTTCGGACTCTCCTGCCCTCAAGAGCGTTTACCTGCAGGACAACAAGCTGACAAGCGTTGACCTTACGGATTGCTACAAGCTGAGCTATGTCAGGGCGCAGAACAACCCGATGAAGAGCCTTTCCATCTATGTAAACGGAATGAATAGGACCTTTACGGCAGGGGACAATGGTACATTCTATTTCACCCTTGACACCCGATATACAAACAGCAGTTTTTCGCTTTACTCGAATCCTGCTATCGGATACAAGCTTGGGGGAGTTTATAGCACGGGAACAGGAAACAGGCTTTCGACAAAGACCACCTATCACTTTACGCCGAAGGCTTCCGGATACAGCATCCGCTTCGTGCTGAATCCTGACAGCTACAGGTATTTCCTTGCGCCGGGCGAGTCCGCAAGCACAAAGCTTCCTTATATCCAGGCTGCGGCAAAACGCCTAAATGAGCTGGGATATTATGACCCGTCTGCGGGTAATAGCTACCTGTATTTTGGCGAAACCCAGACGAAGGCCGGGGAAGAAACCTCCTTTACCGAGGAACTGAAAGAAGCGGTGATCAAATTCCAGGTTATGCACGGTATCTCCAATACGGGAAATATAGGCGAGGAAACCTGGTCTGCGCTCTTTGAAGGCGGCGCAAAATCAATGGTAAGCGATGCAGAATACGCACAGGTTCTCGCAGAATATCAGGCGATGATGGCCCAGCGAGAGGAAGTAACGGCCGAGATGACGAAGGTTTCGGTCAAGGCAAGCTCCACCGCAGTTAAGGGCGCAATGAAGCTCTCCTGGGAGGCTTCGTCAGAGGTTTCGGATGCCTCCGCAGTCCAAGTCGATGGCTATGAGCTTTGGAAATCCACATCAAAGGATAGCGGCTACCAGCTTCTCAGCGACCGCACAGGAACTCAGTTTAAGAACACTTCCAGCCTCAAAAAAGGCACCCGCTATTACTACAAGGTGCGGGCTTACAGAGAAGTCGGCGGTCAGAGGATCTACTCGTCATGGTCGAATGTAACATATAAGATAGCAAAGTAGATCTTGCAAATTACAATATGAAATGGTTGCAGCCTCCCGATATGCCGAGCGAAGGTATATCGGGAGGTTTTTTATGTCCGGGCGGGCCGCGATACTTGAGGTTTTTTATGGTTTTTCGCCTCCTGCGATGCGTCCCTTGTATTTTCCCCTGCAAAATGCTATAATAATTAGGTTATGAAGAAGAAAACAAAGACCTTCGCGCTCCTATTCCTGAGCCTTTTGCTGATTCTCACGGCGGGCTGCGGAGGAGGCAGCGATGAGCAAAAATATAATACAGATCCGCAGGAAGGTAGCGGCGGCGCAAGCCTGATCCTTTGTAGCGGTTTTTCCGAATATGACTGGACGCGGAATATTTTGGGAGATAACCCGGCGGGGATCGAGCTTCGGCTTCTTAACACCAGCGGCGTGGATATGCACAGCTATCAGCCCTCCGCCCATGACATGGTTCAAATCGCAGACTGCGACCTTTTGATCTATACAGGCGGAATTTCGGAATTTTGGATCGACAAGGCAAAGGACTCTTCGGACAGGGATGCGATGCAGACCTTGTCTTTGATGGAATATTTTGAGGATCATCCGGAGCTTTTCCCGCAGTATGAGCAAGGCGAGCACGAGCATGAGCACGAAGCAGGCGAGCACGAGCCGGGCCATGAGCATGAAAGCACCGGCGCACATGAGCACGAAGACGGCAATACCAACGCTCACGAGCATGAGCACGAAGCGGACGAGCATATCTGGCTTTCCCTAAAGATGGCACCCGTTTTCTGCGAGAAAATTGCCGATGCGGTATCCCGGCTGGACCCGAAAAACGCGGATTTGTACAGGCAAAACCTGTCTGAGTACAAAAGTCAGCTTGCCGCTCTCGATAGCGAATTCGAAAAAATGGTTGCTGCCGCTTCTAAAGACTGCCTACTGTTTGCCGACCGCTTCCCGTTCACGTATCTTTCTCAGGATTACGGATTGCATACTCATGCGGCTTTTGATGGCTGCTCGGCAGAGACTGAGGCGAGCTTTGAGACAATTATCGATCTTGCGAATGACTTGAAAACGGATGGGCTTTCCCACATCCTTATCCTGAAGAACAGCAGCAGTAACTTAGCGCATACCGTTATCCGCGCCGCAAAAGAAAATGCAAAGGAAAATTTCGCCGGGGATTCCGGGAAAAATTCCGGCGAGGCTTATGAAGAAAAAGAGATAAAAATATGCGAGCTTGACTCCCTGCAATCCGTAAACGCCGAGGATATCGCAGAGGGCTTTACCTATCTTGGCGCGATGAAGAAAAATAAGGAGGTCATTTCCGAATGTCTCAACTGATTGTAAAGAATTTGTCCCTGGGCTACGACGGCGTCGTAGTGTCCGAGGGCGTCAATTTTCAGATTAACAAAGGTGATTACCTCTGTATCGTAGGAGAAAACGGTTCCGGAAAATCCACCCTGATGAAAACGATGCTGGGATTGCAAAAGCCCCTTGCTGGAGAAATCATCTTCTCAGATGGGCTTTCCCGCACGCAAATCGGCTACCTGCCCCAGCAAACCCCGGTGCAAAAGGATTTTCCGGCGTCGGTTCAGGAAATCGTCCTGTCCGGTTTTTTGGCATCACTGGGGGCAAAGCCCTTTTACTCGCGCGCCCAAAAGCAAGCTGCCCTTGATAATATGAAAAAGCTCGGCATATATGATAAGCGAAATGCTTGCTATCGCAACCTTTCCGGCGGACAGCAGCAGAGGGCGCTCCTTGCCAGAGCCCTCTGTGCTACCAGCAGTATGCTATTTCTCGACGAGCCGATTTCCGGCCTTGACCCGGCGGCTTCCGCGGAAATGTATGAGATCATCGCAGGGCTGAATCGCAATGAAGATATAACCATCGTAATGGTTTCTCACGACATCGAAGCCGCCGTCAAATATGCAAGCCACATTCTTCACATGGGAAGCAGCATGCTATTTTTCGGCAGCAAGGAGGAATATGCCCAAACTCCGCTAAAGGGCAAGTTCCGCCTTTCGAGCTTCGTGGACGAGCCGATTTGCAGCCACGGAGAAAGAATCAATATCAATCCAAGGAGGTCGGTAAGAGATGAATTTAATAAACATGATTAGCGAATATTTTTCCTACTCCTTCGTTTGCTATGCTTTTATAGCCGGAATACTGGCGGCGCTGTGCTCCTCGCTTCTGGGCGTAACTCTCGTGCTGAAGCGTTACTCCTTTATCGGAGACGGGCTTTCTCACGTTGCCTTCGGCGCCATGGCGGTGGCTACGGTTCTTTCCGTCAGCAATGATCTTCTGATCGTTATGCCCGTAACCGTAATCAGCGCGGCTTTGCTTCTCAAAACAGGTCAGAATGCAAAAATAAAAGGCGATGCGGCGCTGGCGATGATTTCCGTAGGCTCAATGGCTTTCGGCTATCTTTTGCTAAACATTTTTTCCGCATCTGCCAATATTTCAGGTGACGTGTGCAGCACTCTTTTCGGCTCCACCTCTATTTTGACCCTGACCGAAGGGGACATCATCCTCTGCGTCTCCATGTCAATCCTGGTCATCTTGATCTTTATACTTTTTTATAACAAAATTTTTGCGGTTACCTTCGACGAAAGCTTTGCCGTTGCAACGGGGGTAAATGCTTCCTTTTATAATCTCCTGATTGCGATTATCACGGCGGTGGTTATCGTCCTTGCAATGAACCTGGTAGGCGCGCTGCTGACTTCGGCGCTGATCATCTTTCCGGCACTTTCTGCCATGAGAATTTTTAGCACCTTCCGTCAGGTTATCATCTGCTCCGGCCTTTACGCGGTGATAACCTCTGCCATCGGGCTTTTGGTCTCCATCATGCTGTCAACTCCCGCGGGAGCGACCATCGTGGTTACGGAGCTTATCTGCTTCGGGATCTTCGCCCTCATCGGCAAGGCGAGGGCCTGCTAAAACATACTGAGCTGGTCGGTTTCTGGGAGTCCCTCAAACACGCCGTGGTTTCTGAGACCCTCCACGGCTGTCTTGTTGAGCTTCGCCCGCTGTATCGCCTCTTCAATGGTGTCGTAGGGCTTGATCTCATACTCGCTCTGGAGCGCCTTTGCCGCGTTCTCCCCTACTCCCTCGATTGCCGTAAATGGAAGAAGCACCTTACCCTCATCCACGCCGAATTTTGTCGCATGGGATTTACCCAGCCGCGCCGGAGTAAATTCATAGCCTCTTGCGTACATTTCATAAGCCACCTCATGAATGGTATAATCGTCCTTTTCCTTCGGTGTGGCGTTCACGCCCTTCGCATTGATTTCTTCCATCTTTGCCAGAATCGCGTCTTTGCCTTTCAGAATCGTTTCCGCATCGAAGTTGGCGACCTTCGTGGTAAAGTAGGTAGCGTAAAACTCCTGAGGATAGTAGACCTTGTACCATGCCATACGGAAGCTCATCATGGTGTAGGCTACCGCGTGGGCGCGAGGGAACATATATTTTATCTTGTTGCAGGAGTCGATGTACCAGTCGGGAACGCCGTGTTCCTTCATGGTGGCAACCTGCTCCTCATCCAGGTCCTTCTTTCCCTTACGGACAATTTCCATGATCTTGAAAGCGGTTTCGTTCTCGACACCTTTGAGAATCAGATAGTTCATGATGTCGTCTCGGGTTGAGATAACCTCTCGCATTGTGGCAGTTCCCGAACGTATATAGTCCTGAGCGTTATTTAGCCACACGTCCGTTCCATGGGAAAAGCCCGAAATTCTAACAAGATCCGCAAATTTATCCGGCTTCGTGTCATCCAGCATCTGCCGGGTAAAGGACGTGCCAAACTCCGGTATCGCATATGAACCGTGCGTAAACTTATAGTCAGGATCCTTGATGTCCAGCGCCTCGATGCCGTTGAAAATACTGAGAACCCTCCTGTCTGTAAGGTCAATCTTCAAAGGGTCGGTACCCGTCATGTCCTGAAGCTGACGAATCATAGATGGCACATCGTGGCCGAGTATGTCCAGCTTGAGGAGGTTTGCATCTATCTTATGATAATCGAAATGTGTCGTAATAATATCCGTATTTACATCGTTTGCCGGATGCTGAATCGGACAAAATTCGTAGATTTCGTGGTCGTCCGGACAGATTACGATGCCTCCCGGGTGCTGCCCGGTGGTGCGCTTGACGCCTTTGCAGTGCTGGGTCAGCCTGTCCTTTTCGTATTTGTTTACCGGAATATTTCTCTCGTCGAAGTATTTTGCCACATAGCCGTAAGCGGTTTTTTCCGCCACGGTGCCTACGGTTCCCGCCTTGAAAACATTTTTATCTCCGAAAATGACTCCAACATATTTGTGGGCGATGGGCTGGTATTCCCCGGCAAAGTTAAGGTCGATATCGGGCTCCTTGTTTCCCTTGAAGCCAAGGAAGGTAGCGAAAGGAATGGTATATCCGTCCCGCTTCATCGGAGCAGCGCAGTCCGGGCAGTCCAGGGGCGGCATATCCACGCCGCAGTCGTATTTTTGCATATCGCCCCAGATGATTTTTTTGCAGTTTGGGCAAAGATAGTGTGGGTCGAGTGGATTTACCTCGGTAATCCCTGCCATGGTTGCGGCAAAGGACGAGCCTACCGAGCCTCTGGAGCCAACCAGATATCCGTCCTCGAGCGACTTGTTTACGAGCATCTGCGCGCTGACATACATCACCGCATATCCGTTATTTATGATCGAATTAAGCTCCGTGTCGAGTCTTTGCTGAATCTCCTTTGGGAGAGGGTCTCCGTACTGAGCGTGGGCGCGTTCCATGCAGGTTTTTCGAAGGGTCTCCTCTGCGCCTTCGATCTTCGGCGGGAATTTTTCGGCAGGGACAGGGCGAATTTCTCCGTCCACCAGGCTTGCGATATAGTTGGTATTATCGATGACGACTTCCCTTGCCCTATCTCCCAGAT
>CAVGEP010000051.1:0-9071 GCA_963628105.1 Alistipes communis | reverse complement strand
AATATATCCTGTTACCTTTTCAAAATATTCTGCGTAGATCTTTTCTTTTCTGTCAAGTGAGGCTACCATCATCGTTATCCTCTCTGGCTGCCATTTCGACGAATGGCTCTCCGGCCGCAGAAACAAGGGCCATTTCATCGTCGCTGAGTTCCTTGCAGTATCGGCTCTCTGTTTCAACGATCAAGCGTTCAAGTTTTTCGTTTCCCTTGAACCTTTGATAATCAAAAAGGGATTTCAATTTGTTTTCCATTGTTTCTCCTTTCTCGTTGTTTCACTTATTTATACGCAAAAATATTGAAAAGGTATATAGATTTTTTCACTTTTTTTATTTTTTTATCATGCTTTGATAGCAAACGCTATATAGTTTTTTACTTTGATTATACTCTCTCCCCCCCTGTTCTGTCAATCTCTTAGTGCCTGCAAATTTGATAGAAAATTAACGGAAAATTAACTATATTGCATGAGGTATTTGACTATATTACTGAAATGAAGTATACTTAATTAAGAAACACAAAGGGGAGGACTTCTGAAAGTGAAAAAGAAACATTTGCTTATGGCCTCGGCGCTGGTGCTTTGCGCTTCGACCGTCATATTTATGTCCGGCTGCGGAAATAGCTCGGATTCCGCTTCCGCAGATTCCGCAAAAGCTGCAAATGCAGCGGCGGAAGACACTGTTGTGAGCGCTGACGATTCGGCTGCCCAGGACGAAACAATAAATACCGCAGAGGCTTCCGCAGGCGATGATGCGGTTACCACGGTGGCGACAAAGAAAACAAAGGTAAAATACGACAAAGAAGCTCCCTGGGAATCCTTCGATATGTATGGGCTTCCGGACAAGCTGGACTTGCTCAAGAAAGACAACGGAGATGTTCTGGTGCTGGTAAACAAGCTCCACGCCGTATCCAAATATTACGAGCCTACGGACATGGTCGCCATTAACGGAAGCTACACCACAAATCAGGGCTTAGAAATGAAAGAGGACGCCTACAAGGCCTTCAAAAAAATGAGAAAAGCCGCCAGAGCCGACGGCATATATTTCAAAATTTGCTCCGCCTACCGCACCTACGAAACCCAGAAATGGCTCTACAAGAACTATCTGAACACCATGGGAAAGGAGCTTCGGGACATCCGCTCCGCCGCTCCGGGGAGAAGCGAGCATCACACGGGATATGCCATCGACCTTGTGACAAAGTCCACGGGCTGGACCCTCACCCAGGACTTCGCAAAGACCGATGAGGGCAAGTGGATCAAGAAAAACTGCGCAAAATACGGCTATATCATCCGTTACCCGAAGGGCAAAACCGACATCACAGGCTACGACTACGAGCCTTGGCATCTGCGCTATGTTGGGGTTGATGTGGCAAAGGAAATCACCAAACAGGGCATTACGCTGGAAGAGTATCTGAAACGATAATGTCCGCCGTCTGAATCTTAATTGCCTTTTGCAAATCGCCGAAAGCAAGTTCAATCTGAAAACCAATCCTGCCGCCGCTGAAGAAAATCGTTTCGTAATCAGCGGCGGTTTTGTGTATGGTGGTAGTAAAAAACTTCTTCATGCCGATGGGGCTGCATCCGCCGTGGATATATCCGGTAAGGGGCAAAAGCTCCTTTGATTTTATCATCTCGACAGACTTTTCTCCCACCGCCTTTGCGGCTTTTTTAAGGTCTAGTTCCTCCGCCACCGGCACCATAAAAACATAGTAGTTCTTGCTCTTTCCTTGGGTCACGAGGGTCTTAAACACCCGCCCGGGTTCCTGCCCCAGCACCTGTGCCACCTCTACTCCGCTGATGGCATCCGTATCTGTATAGGTATGCTCCTTATACTGTATTTTCAGCGCGTCCAGCCTGCGCATGGCGTTGGTTTTTTCTATCTTTGTTTTCATACTGGTCACCTCCGATGGTTTTTCGTATAAAATTCAAGGCGCTCCTTGCGAAGCGCCCTGTGTGTGATACTCTTGTGTATTTATCCGCGGGTAATTATCTTTCAACTACGAGGGCAGTTCCCATGCCGCCGCCGATACATAATGTAGCAAGGCCGTACTTGGAATCTCTCTTCATCATTTCGTAGATAAGAGTGATGAGGATTCTGCATCCGGATGCTCCGATCGGGTGTCCGATAGCGATAGCGCCGCCGTTTACATTTGTCTTTTCAGGGTCAAGACCTAAGTCTTTTCTTACTGCCAGGGACTGAGCTGCGAAGGCTTCGTTTGCTTCTACTAAGTCCATATCTGCGATGGTAAGGCCTGCTTTGTCCAGAGCTTTCTTGGAAGCCGGAACCGGGCCAACGCCCATGATGGATGGGTCAACGCCTGCGGAAGCGTAGGACTTGATCGTGCAAAGCGGCTTAAGACCTAATTCGTCAGCCTTTTCCTTGCTCATTACTACAACTGCTGCGCCTGCATCGTTGATGCCGGAAGCGTTTGCTGCGGTAACAACGCCGTCTTTCTTGAATGCGCCTTTGAGTTTGGCAACCTTTTCGATGGTGGAACCGAATTTCGGGAATTCGTCTGTGTCGAAGATGATCGGATCGCCCTTTCTCTGCGGAATTTCTACAGGAACGATTTCGTCTTTGAACTTGCCTGCCTTGATTGCGGCTTCAGCTCTGTTCTGGGAGATTACGGAGAACTCGTCTAATTCTTCTCTGGTGATTCCCCACTGCTCTGCAACATTTTCTGCGGTGATACCCATGTGGTATCCGTTGAATGCGTCCCAAAGACCGTCGTTAACCATCATGTCAACCATCTGAGCGTTGTTCATTCTTGCGCCCCATCTTGCAGCCGGCATAGCGTAAGCTGTAGCGGACATGTTCTCTGCACCGCCTGCAACTACGATGTCTGCATCTCCTGCTTTGATGATCTGAGCAGCAAGTTCAACAGCTCTGAGGCCGGAACCGCAAACTTTGTTGATCGTCATTGCCGGAACTTCGATTGGAAGACCTGCGTCAAGGGTCATCTGTCTTGCAACATTCTGTCCAAGTCCGCCTTGAAGAACGGCGCCCATGATAACTTCTTCTACCATTTCAGGCTTGATTCCTGCTCTTTCAACAGCAGCCTTGATGGCGATAGCGCCTAATTTTCTGGTCGGGATCGTCTTTAAAGATCCGCCGAAGCTTCCGATAGGTGTTCTTGCAGCACTTACAATTACTACTTCTCTCATTTTTATGTATCCTCCTTAAGATATGTGGTACTTGGTTACTGTAGCCAAAGGCATTTTGTCTACAGCTTTATTTAATCACACAATAATACAAAAATCAAGGCTTTTTCGTTATTTTTTTAACAAAACCCCTGTATTTTTTTATATACATCCTCTCAATATCTTATCACAACGCCGCAAAAAATCAAGATTTCGCAGGAAAGTAGTTTATTTAACAAGTTTTTCAGCCTAATCATCTGATTATGGCGAAATATTTTTCCGTCATGGTGACGGGCTTATAGGAGAGCTTTGTCTGTCTGAGGTTCAAAAGTCCCATATCCTCCTCCCGATTCACATAGATGGTTTCCTCGGGAAGCCTCTTGCAGAACTCGTTGTTTATCGCCTGATAAAGCCCACGGATTCTGTCGTCGGCTTTTTCCACATGGACGATGACGGTTTCCTTGCTGTTTCTCCTAGCAAATTCTCCCAGAGTAACCGCTTCTATCTTGCCGCCGATTCTGATTACCCCCGACAAAAGCCCTTTGCCGAGGAATTTCAGCAGTTCACGGATCGCCTCGGTTTCCATTTCGAGGATTTCTTTCCATTCTTCCGGAGTTTCTCCCAGCTTGTACTCGTTTTTGCTCTCGATATACGCCATGATCTCCTCGGTGTTCTCCGGACTTGCCTCTTCATAGGTAAACTCATAGTTTTTCAGGAAATAGTTCAGATGATTCTTCTTTTGGTGGAGCTTGCGGCCGCTGAGGCTTACAAGATCCTCCCGCAGATAGACATAGTCGTCCTCGTCCCTGTCGTGTTCGCAAAAAACCTGTCCCGGAAAACATTCTTCCAGATAATGCACAAGGTGCTTCGGGATCATGCTTACATAAAGCTCCTGCCCCGCGCCGTTAAACATTTCTTTTGCGATAAGCAGTGTTTCCCGCAACGAATGAGCATCGTAGGCTCCTGTCCGTGTAAGGGGAAATGACATGAAATGCCGCTTGTCCTCCTCCGGGTCAAGCTCCGCCGAAGCGCCGATACAAAGGTAATCTCCGATAATCTGCCAGCTTATGTTGTGGGTGTTTCGCCAAATGTAATTTGCTATAAATGTGTAGCCCGAAGATTGATAATCGTAGCCGTCAAAATAGGAATTGAGCATTTCGATTTCATCCCCGGTCAAATTGTCAAAGGTTCTCTCAAATATCATACCGTCTTTTTGCTGTCTTGCCTTTCGTCTTGTCTTGTCTTGTCTTTTCTTTGTCCTTTTGTTATCTTATCTTTCGCCTTGTCTTTTCGCAGCCCTTTTGCTTCCCTTGCGCCTACTTTACGAGGGCGGAAATTGCCTTAAATTCAGGGGCTTTCGCGCCTCCGAGAAGCTCGTAAAGCACGCTCTCGAAGCTCGTAGGGATTACCCCCGCCTGGGTCATTCTCTTGATGGCGATTTCTTTGTTCTTCGGATCTCTTGACTGAATGCAGTCCGTCACCAGTGCCACCTCGTAGCCCTCCGCAAGGAGCGCCAGCGCCGTCTGTTCTACGCAGATATGCGCCTCGATGCCTGCCAAAATCACCGTTCCCCTGTCAAGGGCTTCCAGCGAGGCGATAAATTCCTCGTTTCCCATGCAGCTGAATGTAGTTTTGTCGATAGGGGTAAATTCTCCCAGAGCCTCCGCCACCGCCGGCACTGTGGCACCAAGGCCTTTCGTATATTGCTGGGTTACGATGGTGGGAATTCCAAGGGCTTTCATGCCGCTTACAAGCTTTACTACCTTTGTTTCCAGTTCCTCTCGCTCTGCCATTGCCGGCATGAGCTTTTCCTGAAAATCGATTGCCACGAAGATTGCATCGTCTCTTTCTATCTTGAGCTGTTTGAGCCTGTTGAATAATCCTGACATTATAATACCTCCATTACCTTTCCGATTGAGTCGTTTATCACAAGGTCTGCCCTGCCGTCGTATGGGGTGGGCTGCTTGTTGATAAGTACCAGATTTTTACCACGAAAATACCTTATCAAACCTGCCGCCGGATAGACCACAAGTGATGTCCCTCCGATGATGAGGGCATCCGCCTTTTCGATGGCACTTATCGCACCTGCCATGCAAGCCTCGTCCAGCATTTCCTCGTACAGCACCACGTCCGGCTTTATCACGCCGCCGCACTTCGGACAAATGGGAATGTTTCCCCGGCAATTGGAATCCTCCATGATAAAATCAAGATCGTAAAATTCCCCGCAGTCCATGCAATGGTTGCGAAGCACCGAGCCGTGAAGCTCGTAGACATTTTTGCTGCCCGCCTTCTGATGGAGTCCGTCGATGTTCTGGGTAATCACCCCTTTGAGCCAGCCTTCTTTTTCGAGAAATGCCAGCGTCCTGTGCGCCTTGTTTGGCTGGGCGTCCCGATAAACAAGATTGTGCTTGTAATAGTCAAAGAATGTCTCTGTATGCCTTGTAAAAAAGCTGTGTGAAAGCATCTCCTCCGGGCTTCTGCCGTATTGCTGCTGCGCGCTATATAAGCCCTTTTCCGAGCGAAAGTCCGGTATATTGCTCTCGGTGGAAACTCCCGCTCCGCCGAAGAAAACCACATTCTTGCTTTCCTTTATTATCTTCTCTAATCGTTTGTCCAATTCATCCGCCTCCGATTTTCTATGCTGAACCTCGTAATTTTTGTCATACATGGATAGTATAACATTAAACCCGTCAAAAAACAACCGAGCCTGCGGGATTATGGTGTCTCCCCCAGGTTCGGCTTCTTATCAAAGGCTTTCTAATTGGTTTTTCCTAAGATTTCTACGGTCACTCTCGCTTCGTCCTCGAAATATTTTTTTATTTTGTCCACGTACTCGTCCGGCGGCGTTACGAAATCCACCGGGCTTTCTCCGAGGTTTCTCTTTTTTGACAATCCCAGATTATGATAGGGCAAAAGAGTCACGCGGCGTATTCCGTTTTCTTTGTAGAATTTCGCAGTTTTCTCGATGATCTCCCAGGTGTCGTTTATATCGTGCATTAGGGGCATCCGCATTTGAATCTTCGGATTCGTCAGGGGATTTTTTGCCAGAGCCCGGAGGTTTTCGAGAATCAGGCTGTTGCTTTGACCTACATATTCACGATGGATCCCATCGTCGATGGACTTCATATCATAGAGAATGTCCGTAACGTTTTCGTATTCCGCAAGATGCATCAAGGTCTCTCCGCTGCCGAAGCCCGAGGTGTCCAGGCAGACCCGAACGCCCTCTTTCTTTGCGAGGTTTATCAGTTTCTCCGCAAAATCCGACTGAGAAAGCATTTCTCCCCCGCTGATGGTCATTCCACCGCCGGTATGCTCATAAAATCCCTTGTCCTGCAAAACCTCCGCCATGATCTCCTCGGCGGTCATTTCCTTTGCCACAGCTTTGAGCGCCTGGGCGTAGCAGAATTTTGTACATTCGAGACAGCAATCGCAAAGATTCCGGTCCACATGGATTCGCTCGTCCTCTTCCCCTACAAAAATCGCCTTTTGCGGGCAGTGGGTGAGGCAGTAGCCGCAGTGGATGCAGCTGTTGGGCATTTCGATGATCTGCTGTTCAAAACTTATGAGCTCCGGATTGTGGCACCATTTGCAGCTTAGCGGACAGCCCTTGAGGAAGACCGTGGCCCTGATTCCCGGTCCGTCCTCGGTGCTGAATTTTTGAATCGATCCCACAAGCGCCTTGTCGGTGTTGTTTCCCATTTTGCGCTCCCTATTCAGGCTTTTCGAAGTGCGCGGTTCTGTAGATAATCGTATCCTGCGCGCTCTTGTCAAGCTCTGTGAAATATGCCATATATCCTGCGACGCGAACCATCAGTCCCTTGTAATTTTCCGGATGTACCTGGGCGTCTTTGAGGGTCGCAGTATCAACAACGTTGATCTGGATGTGCTCCCCGCCGTGGTCGAAATAGGTCTTGATTACGCCTTCGATGCTCTCAAGGCCCTTTTCGCCCTCAACGCCTTTCGGGTCGAAACGCAGGTTGAACAAAGCTCCGTCGTGGAATGCTTCCTGTCCCATGGATGCTACGGATTTTACCGTTGCGGTAGGACCGCTCTTGTCCCGTCCCATCATCGGAGAAGCGTTGTCGCAGAAAGGCTCTCCCGCAAGTCTTCCGTCAGGGGTTGCTCCGCAAACCGCGCCGTGAGACACGTTTACGGTCTGGGAGTGCACGTTGAAGGAGAATTTTCCGCCTCTTGCGTCCGGCCAGGTCTGGACGTTGTCCGCAATAAAGTGCATCATCTCTCTGTAAATTCCGTCTACGTGAGCCTTATCATTGCCGAATTTTTCCGGCTTGTTCAGCAGAAGCTGACGCATACGTTCTTCGCCCTCAAAGTTCTTGTCCAGGGCGCAGATAAGCTCATCCATGGTGATGTCCTTGTCCTCGAATACGCATTTTTCGATCGCCGCGATGGAGTCTGCCATGTTTGCCGCTCCGGTGATATAGAGCCCTGCGGTGCTGTATTTTGCGCCGCCCTCCTGAACGGATTTGCCGCTTTCCACGCAGCCCTTCGTAACCATCGAGGCGAAGATTACCGGGAATCTCAGCATGTGCATACTCTGCATGATCTTATACCCTTCGGTTACCAGTCTGTAGTGGTGCAAAATCTGCTTTTTGAGAGCGTCCTTAAATTCTTCGATATTCTTGAAATCTCTCGGATCTCCGGTTTGGAGTCCCATGAGCTTGCCCGTTGACGGATCCACGCCGTTGTGAAGCACAAATTCCAGCATCTTGCCCATGTTGACATATCCCGCGTCAGGGGAGCCGTCTGTGGAGCCGCCGCCGGGACCCGGCTGAACGCAGCCTACGATGGTCCAGTCTCTGGATTCTTCCATGGTGCAGCCCTTGCCCTGGGTCATTTTTATTGCCGCATTGTCGTTGAAGAAGCCTGGGTTTGCCTGTCCGTCCTGAATCATCAGGCAGCCCTTGCGGATGAGTTCCTCCGGGGTTCCCTCCCAAACTCTTACCGCCATAACAGGCTGGGTGGTCTTAAGCTGATTTGCGGCTTCGAGGCAGAGGTAAGAAAGCTCGTTGGTTGCGTCCTTGCCATCCGGAGTCTGGCCGCCCACGATGAGGATTTCCCACATCGGATATCCCGCAAAGGATGTAGCGTACCATTTGTCTCTTACTTCGAAAACTTCGCAAGCCTTGAGGTAGAAGCACTCCAGCATTTCCAGAGCCTCGTCCTGGCTTATATTCTTTTCGTCGATGACGTCTTTTTTGTAATATGGCCACATATATTGGTCGAATCTGCCGAAACCGTTGGCGGTGGTGCAAACTTCGATGTGGAAATATACGTGTACGAACCAAATGGACTGAAGCGCCTGCCAGAAGTTCTGCGGCGGATTTTCCGGTACAATGCGGCAGTTTTCCGCAATGGTAAGAAGCTCTTTTTTGCGCTTTTCGTCCTTGCAGGCGGCTGCCTGTCTTTCGGCTTCTTCTGCCATTCTGTGGGCGTAGATAATCAGGCCCTCGCACTGGATGATGCAGGCTTTCCAGTAGTTGATTTTCTCCTGATCTTCCTTGGTGGTGCCGGCGGTCTTTGCGATGTTTTCCCGGCACTCGTCCATATATCCTTTCAGTCCTACCGTAAGAATTTTTTCATGGTCGCAGGTGGTCTCTCCGGAAACGCCGTTTCTAAGCCCTACGGTGATGATATCGTCCTTGATACATTCTTCGGTGTGGGCAGGAAGGGCAGTCTTTGACATATCTTCCATTGCCTTTCCCTCCCAGTATGGCAGGGTTTTGAGAATCAGCTCTCTATCCTCGGGCGAGATGTCGTATGGGTCTTTGGTTCTTACCGGGAAATCGTCGATGTCGCTGATGTACCAAGAGCTGGACTGGAATTCCGGATGGAGATTCGCCCCTCTGTATTTGTTTGTCGGCGTCCCTACCACCAGCTCGTCCTCCACAATCAGAGTGGTCATGTGCTCCATGATGTAC
>CAVGEP010000050.1:0-9115 GCA_963628105.1 Alistipes communis | reverse complement strand
TGACATATCCCAGGCATCGCATGGGGATATTCATGTTCACGGTGCTTTGGCACTCGGTAAGCACGAGATGTCGGTCGTTTATTACGAACCCTAAGTCGTTGTTGCGGTCGATATACAGGGCATTTTCCAGTGTGGTATATTCCAGTTTTGTGTCCGGCGGCAGGTTCTCTCCAGTCACCGCATTGTAGAGTTCGATTGCCCGCTCAGGCTCTGAAAAGAGCAGGCAAAATGTAGAATCCTTGTGATTTCTCAGGGGCTTTGTTCCGTCGCGAGCTGCGCTGCCGCCACTCATCTCGTTATTTGCATTCATATATTCCTCCAAATATTATTGTATTAGTCTCTTTCTTGGTTAATTGTGAATATTTGTAATGTAACTATATAACACATCGAAGGAAATTACAAGTGCTTTTTGCTATTTTGTGCCAAAAGAAGTGTTTTGACAGAATTTAACACGGTGCAAAAGTAAAAAAAGAGCAACAGGTGCGATCTGCTGCTCAAATTTATGCGTAAATTCTAAAATTCTATGGTCATCTGGCCAGCTGCCACCGGATCCAGTTCCTCGGCGGATTGAGACTCTTCAATGTCGTCGTTGATCACGCTTTCGATGTCCTCGATGTCCGGAAGTTCATTGATGCTCGTGAATCCGAAGTTCCTCAGGAAGGTGTCTGTCGTTCCGTAGAGAATCGGCCTTCCTATGGCGGAGGAGCGTCCTACCTCCTTAACCAGGTCTTTATTCACAAGACCCTCCACCACTCGGTCGCATTTGATCCCGCGAATCGCTTCCATCTCGCCTTTTGTTACGGGCTGTTTGTATGCGATGATTGCAAGGACCTCCAGCGCCGACTGGGAAAGTTTCTTAGCTTTTACGGGAGTGCAAAGCCTGCGTACATAGTCTGCATTCTCCTCCCGAGTCACAAACTGAAAAGCTTTGTTGACTTCGCGAATCACGATTCCTCTGCCCTCCTGCTCGTACTCTGCCTGAAGCTCTTTGAAATATCCGTAGGCATCCTCTTTGCTTATATTAAAAACCTCTGCCGCCATCTTAGCCTCTAGCGGCTCGCCCCATGTAAACATCATGGACTCCATGGCGGATTTAATTGTCCTGCTTCCTGTCATCTTTCCACTCCTCCTCGACTCTTTCTCCTGCGCTGACTTCAATTTCGCCGTAGGTTTTTCGCTGCTCAATCTTTACGGCCCTCGCCTTTGCCATCTCCAGCAGCGACATGAAAGTAACCACCACATCGTAGCGGTCTTTTTTGTCCTGAACAAAATCCTTGAAGCTAAACACCTGTCCGATTTTTGCGCGAACCGACTGCAAAATATATGAGATGCGCTTTTCCATGCTTGCCCGCTCCCGTTCGATACGGGTGTAATGCTTGCGAACCGCCTCAACTCTTTGCTTTTTCTGTATGAAAAGCCGAAACGCCGAGGCAAATTCCTTCAGGTCAAGGCTGAGATACTCGTCGGGATTTTCAAGATACTCCGAGATATCCTCCTGGGGCTTCTCGAAAATGTTCATGCTATGCTCTTCCCGTTCCTCCAGCATCTGCGAAAGCTCTTTGAAACGCTTGTATTCCAGGAGTCTTTCCACCAGTTCGGTTCTTGGATCTTCGGATGCGATTTCTTGGCCGTCTTCTGCAGGCCGCGGCAAGATCATCTTTGACTTTATCTCGATGAGGGAGGAGGCAAGCACCATAAATTCCGAGGCCAACGCCACGTCCTGCTCCTCCATTTCCCTTATGTACGTCAAATATTGATTTGTGATTTCGCTGATTTTGATGTCGTAAATGCTCATTTCCGCATTTTCGATCAGATAAACCAACAGGTCGAAAGGACCCTCAAAGGACTTCAGTTTGACTTTGTACATACTTTACTCCGATTCCTGTTCAAATTTGTTGTATGCCAGCAGCGCGAGTACTACGATTATGCAGCCGCAAACCTCTGCTACCGTCGGGATCTGTCGAAGCATAATGACCGCGAAAAGTGTCGAAAACACAGGGTCTCCCGCTTCCCATGCCGACACGTACAGGGAGCTCACCCGCCCCATGCACAGGTTGAAAACCGCGTGGGAACCGATCTGACAGATAAATACCAGACACAGGATGTAGACATAATCCATGGTCGGGTAGCCCAGTACCGGCGTTGCCGTCGCAAGGTTCGCCACCGCAAAGCACAGCCAGCAGGAAAAGAACAGGAGCATGACATAGATGCTGCCCTCCACCTCCTGACGGACTCTGCCGCCGATTGCAAAATATACGCCCATGCCGATCCCCGCCGCCAGCGCGAGGAGGTTCCCGGAGAGCTTTCCGCTGGAAAAGGACGAAAGGTCGGAGCATATGATAAGCGCACCTCCGCAGAGCGCGACTACAATCGCCGCAACGGATTTCAAAGAAATCCTTTTTTTATAGATAAATACCGTAATAAAGATTACCACCAGCGGATGGAACGATGCGAGAACCGCCGCGCTTGCAACGTTTGTCAGCTTTACCGCCGAATACCATGTATAGTAATGTATGAAAAGAAAGGCTCCCGAAAGGAAGCACAGCAGAAGATTTTTCCCTGAAATCTTCGCGAGCTGCTGCCGCTTATCCCCATCGAGAAGCACCGGAATCGCAAAGAACGGTACCGCTATGAGAAGTCGCCAAAAGCCGATTACCGTAGGCGGTGCCGAGATCAGCACCCCGAAGTTTCCCGAGGTGGCTCCGCAGAGGACAGCCACGATTACCAGTATTTTCGCATATCTGTCGATAAAGCCTTTTTTCTCGCCGATTTTCTCACCGGCTTGGTTCATTCCGCTCATTTTGTCTCCTCAAACAATTTTCTCAAATTTTCCTCATAAGGCGGCTTTACAATTCCCTTTTCGGTAATCACCGCCGTGATATATTTGTGGTCGGTTACGTCAAAGGATGGATTGTAGGTTTTTATGCCCACAGGAGCCATGTCCTTCTCGTACCACATCTTGTATATTTCTTCGCCGTCGCGAAGTTCAATCCGGATGTCTTTACCGGTCTTTGTATTTATGTCAATTGTAGATGTTGGAACATACATATAGAACGGAATGCCGTATTCCTTTGCGAGAATGGCAACGCCGCTTGTTCCGATTTTGTTCGCCCCGTCGCCGTTGGCCGCCATGCGGTCGCAGCCCACGACAACTGCGTCTATCCAGCCGTTTTTCATCACGATGGATGCCATATTGTCGCAGATAAGGGTCACATCCACTCCCGCCTTTGTAAGCTCCCAGGCGGTAAGCCTTGCGCCTTGCAAGAGAGGTCTTGTTTCATCTGCGAAAACCTTAAAATCATAGCCCTGCGTATGTCCCAGATAAATCGGTGAGAGACAGGTCCCGTATTTGGCTGTTGCAAGGGCTCCCGCGTTGCAATGGGTGAGGATTCCCATGCCCGGCTTAAGCAGACTCAGCCCGTATTCGCCCATCTTGCGGCAGGCTTCCTCGTCCTCCCGGCATATCTTATTCGCCTCGTCCAAAAGAAGCAGCTTCGCGTCGTCCACCTGGTCCCCTGCGCAGTGGTCACAGGAACACATGAAGCCGCAGGCTGCGTTGTCAAAAGCCCTGATGTATCTGTCCAGCATATCCTCGCAGCGTTTCAGCGCCCAGGAAAGGTTCACCGCCGTAGGCCTTGCGCTGCATAGATACCGGCTTGTTTCTCCCACATATTCTCGAAATTCCTTGACCTTGGTGCCCGAGAAATCTCTGGTGGAAACATAAAGTCCGTATGCGGCGGCGACGCCGATGGCAGGAGCGCCTCTTACCTTCAGCTTGAAAATTGCATCCCAAACGTCCTCTTTTGTTTGTAATTCTACATAAACTTCTTCCCCCGGCAAACGGGTCTGGTCGAGAATCAGCAGCCTGTCGTTCTCGAATTTTACCGCAGCAATGTCAAAATCCTTCATTTTTGTCCTCTTGTTTCTTTTATTCTATCTATTTCTACTCTCTTTTGGGCTTCTTCGTGATGGGTTTTGCGCAAAACATGGAGTAAAAAGCCTTAGCAATCTATTTTACCATAACTTGCGGGGAAAATGAAGATATTTATTTTTTGGGGGGGCTCAACGCAGCTCAGTAGCGCAAAACTCTGTGTGTGAAGCTCCGTAAAATCTGCAACGTGAAAATCTTCGTGAAAATCCCTGTACAAATTCTTGCTTCCTATGCGCCTGGCATGATATTATTATGGCATACGATATTTATCTCGCCCCCGGCTTACGGATTTTCCAAAGAGCCGGGCAGCTGGCAAAGACGGAGGGGAAAATGAAGAGACGGATTTTGAGTATACTTATTGCAATGGTTCTGTGCTTTGCTTTGTGCGGAAGTGCCTTCGCAATGCAGATCTTTGTCAAAACGCTCACCGGCAAGCACATCACGCTGGAAGTGGAACCGACGGACAAAATTGAGGATGTAAAAGCGAAAATAAAGGATAAAGAGGAAATTCCCACAAATCAGCAACGGCTTATTTTTGCAGGGAAGCAGCTTGAGGATGGCAACATCTCTGTCACAGTCAAACTGAGCGACAAATTGGCGGTCAAAATGCTTGCGTGCGTATATATCGACGAAAATGGCATATATCACAAAATAGGCGGCACTATAAATGCCGACGGGACATTTACTATCCCCGTAAGTCACCTGTGATTGCTCACAAGAAGGGCGATGAATATCAGGGCGCAGCCGAGTCCCATCTGGATGGTAATGATTTCGTGGTAAAAAAGCACGGAAAATGCCAGTCCGAATACGGATTCCAGGCTGAGGAGAAGCGCCGCATGGGACTCCGAGGTGTATCTTTGTGCGAAATTTTGCAGCCCGAATGCCACCGCGGTGTTGAGTATGCCCAGGTATAGCATCCCCAGCGCCGAGCGAGTGCTGACGCCCCCATCGGGAAGACCTGTAATCAGCACCGCGAGCCCCGAAAAAATCGCCGTTCCCAGAACCTGATAAAATGTCAGGGGGATAATTTCGTGTTCCTGGGAGACTTTCCCGATCAAAACGATTTGCACCGAAAATGCGATAGAAAATCCCAGAGTAATAAAGTCCCCGATTTGAATCTCCTGACTGCCTCGCAGGCTGAGAAGCGCTACTCCTGCTAGGGCAAGCACCGAAGCGATATAGTCGAAGCGGGTAATCTTCTTTCTCAGGAGAAGCCACGCCATAAACGGAGTGAAAAGCACGTAGGTCGCCGCGAGGAATGACTGCTTCGCCGTGGTGGTGTATTGCAGGGCGAAAAGCTGGATGAACAGGGCGACGAACTGGATGAAGCCCAGGGTAAAGCCCCAGCGCATACAGGTCGTCCCTGAATTTTTTATCTGTCTAAAAAAGAGCAGGCCTATGACCAGAGCCGCAAGCCCAAAGCGAATGAACAGAATCCACTGTGGCGAAGCGGTTTCCAGCGCCACCTTGCCGGCAATAAACCCGCCGCCCCAGATAATCGCTACGACAAAGAGTATCCCGTCGGCTTTTTTCGGCGTGACTTTCGACTGCGTTTCCGAAGAAGTCTTCGGCGTAATTTTCCGTTTGATTTGCACGTTTTTCATCATGTCTGCCCTCCGAGAGTCCTGTGCTGAAATTTGAATATAGAATTGAATATACCACGAAACCTGCGAAAAAGCAATACATATCCGATGTAGTCATGCCGAGGCGGCCCGTGTTGATATCCGTGAGGCGCTCATGTTGGGGCTATGAATCTGTAAGGCGCTCATGCAGGGGCTTGACACGATGCCGCAAATAACCGATAATTGTGTTAGAGAGCGGCCTGTTTTGCTTTGCAATTTTTTCGGCTGCGCCAAGAGGAGGTTACTTATGAAATTTTATATTGCAGATGCGTTTACAGACAGTCTTTTCGGAGGAAATCCCGCGGGCGTTGTAATCTTGCCAGAGGGTGCAGACTTTCCTGCCGAGGAAGTTATGGTAAAAACTGCGGCGGAGCTTCGCTATTCCGAAACCGCTTTTATAAAGAAACTAAACGAAAAAGAGTTCCAAATACGCTATTTCACACCGGCGGCGGAGGTTGAACTTTGCGGTCATGCAACAATTGCTTCCTTTAAGATGCTGCTTTGCGGGGGATATATTGCGGACAATGCGACCTACATCAATCATACCCTTGCCGGTGACCTGAACATCGATGTTAAGGACGGTTTTGTCCTGATGGATATGGCAACGCCTGTAAAAATTGCGGAAATCAGCGAAAAGCCTGCCCTTGATGAGCTTTATCGGATCATGGGTATAAGCTATGACGAGCAGCTTGCTAAAGGGCTTGCCATGATTCCGCAGATGGTTTCCACGGGGCTCCCGGATATTATGATGCCGGTTGCAGATGAGGAAGAACTGGAAAAAATTGTTCCGGACTTCGGGGCGCTGACTGAGCTTTCGAGGCACTATGAAGTTGTCGGAGTTCACGCTTTCACTTGCAACGGCAGGGACGGTATGATCCACGCCCGGAACTTCGCGCCGCTGTATGATATAGATGAGGAAGCTGCTACCGGAACCTCAAACGGCGCCCTGACATACTATGGCTATCTCAACGGTTTCGTGAAAAACGGGGACAGTCTCAAAATTATTCAGGGCGAAAAAATGCAGCGTCCTTCTGCGATTCTCACAAGCCTTGAAGTCGAATGTTCGGCAGAGGGTTGCGAAGAAAGAAGCGCTGCCGAAAGACCTTGCTATATCAAGGTCGGCGGCAACGCCGTGATGCTCGCCGAGGGCGAAATCAATCTGTGAGGCGTTCCGGATTGACCCGCCCGATTTTGCGAAAATTTATAATTTTTCAGTTAAGGTTTCTATGACTTTTAGCGGGCGGTTTCGCTGAGAAGTCTGTTTGCCGAGGCGCTGTCTGATGTTCGCCTCGGCGTTTTTTATCTCCGCGTGAAATTCTCTTGCGGACATTCGTGCCGCCCCGTCTCCCAGCGCTGCCATCTGAACGGGTCTATCAGACGTAACCACGGTAATTTGGCGTTTTTTGCCAAGCTCGAATACGGCTTTTTCGATAAATCTGTCCGCTGTCTGGGCTTCTTTGGTGTAGATAACCTGAAGCTCTCCTGAGTTATCGCTGTACTTGGTGTACGAGGTTTTTGTTCCGGGGTTGCCGGCAAGCCTATATCCGTCGAAAACCAAGGCGGCGTCTATATTCTTGTAGCCCATGTAATTTCCGAGTATGTCAATAAGCGCCTCTCTCGCCGAGTCGATATTGACCTTTGCAAGCTCCGACAGCTCTTCCCATGCAAAGATCACATTGTAGCCGTCGATGATATAAAGGGGCTTTTCCTGTGGAGCCAAGCCCTGCGGATTCCCCTGTGTGGTTACGTCCTGCATCTCCCTGCGGTCTATGTTATGAGTGCCTTTGCCAGTGGCAGGCCGCGCCTCTGCGCCGTTGACGGGCTTCGCCGCCCCATGTGAGAGATTTGCCCTACGGATTGCCTCGTCCCGCTTGCTCTTTCCGTAGGTTCTCAGGAAAATCGCCTCAAGCTCGTCGTTACCGGCGGAAATCCCTGATGCCTTTCGGGTGGCTGCCTGCGCGGCGCTTCCTTGGGCGCAATTGTCCTGTTCCAGCTCCTCGGCGGCGGTATCACCGTATACTACCCGCTGGGCCGCATCTTCCGGCTCAAGGTGCGCCGCCGCAGGCATCTCGTCCCAGTTTACATACACTGCGCTGCCATGTTCGCAAAATACGGAGCCTGTAGGATTTTCGAGGTCAGCATCGGGATCGTAGCCGATTTCTGCTATGATCTCCTCCTGATTTTCGCATGGCATATATCCGTCCAGCACTGCGGAGAAAACGCCCCTGCCCTTGGTATATGCCGCCACATCCTTTGCGTAGTCCCGAAGTGTTCGCACGGGGCCGGTGCCTGTGATAAGTCCTGCTTCCTGTAAGACCGCCTTTGCCCCAAGCCGTGAAAGGTCGGTGAGGGCGCGCCCTGCGGCTTCCTGCGGAAGCTGCAGGCGAAAAGCGTACCTAGGCTCCAGCAGCACGCTTTTCGCCATCCGAAGCCCCTGGCGGAGGGCCCTGTAAGTTGCCTGCCTGAAGTCTCCGCCCTCCGTGTGCTTCGGATGGGCGCGCCCCGCGGCGATGGAAATCCGCATATCCGTGATTTCCGCGCCGCCAAGAACGCCTCTGTGAGCCTTTTCTAAAAGGTGGGTCATTACCAGCCTCTGCCAGTTTTTCGCGAACTTGTCCTCACTCACAAGGCTGCCGAAGACCAGGCCGCTGCCCGGGGGCAGCGGCTCCAGCAGGAGCTGCACCTCGGCATAGTGCCGCAGAGGCTCGTAATGACCGATTCCTATTACCGGCTCTGCGATAGTCTCCTTGTATATGATCCCGCCAGGTCCGAAAGAGACATCCATTTCGAACCGCCGTGCTATGACTTGTTTCAGTATCTCAAGCTCCAGCTCTCCCATGACCTGCACGCTGATGCTCTTTCGCTCCTCGTTCCATAGCACTTTGAGGCTCGGTTCTTCCTCCGCAAGCTGTCTGAGCTTTGCAAGAGCCGTCACCGGGTCCTGCCCTGCCGGGAGATGCACTTCGCAGGAGAGCGCCGGCTGCAATACGGGCTCCGCCCGATTGCCCTCGCAGCCCAGTCCCTGGCCTGCGTAGGAGCCGGCAGGTCCCAAAACCGCGCAGACCATGCCGGCGCCGGCGCTCTGCACCGACTGAAAGCTATCGCCGTTATACAGCCTGATCTGCTCGATCTTCTCGCCACCATCTATGATCATCTTGTTGCGCAGGGTGCCGCCCGTAACCTTCAGATGCGTAAGCCTGTTGCCCTGCTTGTCACGGCTGATTTTATATACCCTCGCGCCGAACTCATCGCCGTACTCCTTGCCGGCCGCGAATCGACCCAGCGCCTCGATAAACTCTTCCACGCCGGAGAGCTTCAGCGCCGAGCCGAAGAATACCGGAAACAGTTCCCGCTTTTCTATCGCCGAAATTATGCTTTCTTCCCTGAAAGAGCCCTCTTCAAGATACTCTTCCATCAGCATTTCATTTGCTCCGGCGACCTCTTCCCCATTATATTCGTCAAAAACATACCGCAAGCCGCCGCAGTTGGCACGATTCTTGCGGTCGCCGCCCCCAGTGGCACTCCTGACTTCTCCATCTCCACCGCGGCCGCCCCTCAAAGC
>CAVGEP010000049.1:0-9336 GCA_963628105.1 Alistipes communis | reverse complement strand
CGACGGCACCATCCAAAACGGCGGAGCGGTGACGGCGCAGCTATATTATGGCAATGTGCTGATTCGGGCCGAGAGGCTGAATGCCGTAAGCGAAGAGGATGCCGAAGGCAAAAGCCTGCGGTTTAACGGGCTGATTACAGGGGGCAGATATACCCTCAAATTTGTTGCGGACGCATATAATGATGCTGAAGGATACGGCAGCTACAGAACCAACTACCTCCTGGAAACCTACGAACTGATAGGGGGCAGCGCGATTTACGGCAGTATTGATATCCAGAACCTGCAAAAGGAAACAGCAGAAGAGGGAGAAGAGGCAGGCTGCACTGCTACGATCAAGATAACCGCCGAGGATACCAAAGGATATCTGGGCCGCGAGGGCGAAAAATCAGAGCTAACGCTGACCATCGAGCAGTCGAAAAGCATGGAGATTCCATCCTATAAGCCATATAGGACCATGACCTTGCCTATGACCAAAAACAACGACGGGACCCTGTCACTGAATCGCACAGAGGTGCTCGAAGGCCTTGCGGCAAAGGACGCCTTTCGGGTAACGCTGACCGCCGTATATCAGGGCAGCGAAGTCCAGCTTTCTCAGACAACCTTCCGCACCGACGCGGACTATGTTATGGTGGCAACACACCAGGAGCTGGTAGACGCATTGAAAAAAAACTCTTATGCCAACATACTGGTAACGGCAGATTTTGAGCAAAATGTGAACGCGTACAGCGTAGTTTATGGCTCCATAGATTTTCAGGGACATACCGTAACAAAAGCTAAGAATATAACAGCTTATTTTCTGAAGGTCGAGTCGGGAGGCAAAGTAAAGAATCTGGTATACGAATATCCAAAGGAGGCATACTATGTAAATCCTGCGGCAATTTTTTACCAGATAACGGGTACAGTGGATAACCTTGTGATAAATACTAATGGGCAGGTAGAGGTTAACTCTAGCGCGGGATCCTTGGTTGCCAATTCGGTACGTTCCGGGGGAGTTCTCAGCAACTTTATTCTCCATGCAGGCGGCGACATTATAGGAATCACCGCCGGGGCAGCCATAGGCGTGCTGGCTTCCGGTCTAAGCGGAGGCACCATCGAGAAGGGATATATATATGCAGATGGCGGCGCCGGGTTTGTGGCTCGGGGATACGGCGGCTACGTGGGACTTATCTATCGAATCCTCTATGGCGGCACGATACGCAATGTATATGTGCTTATGGACAGCTGGTATGAGGATGGATCGACCACCGCCCTCATCGTGAGTGAACAAACAAATGCCGGAAATATTTCCAATATCTATACCGTAGGAGATTTTTATAAGGTGGGAAAAAACGAAAACAAAACCTACCTTCTCCCGCTGGAGAGCATAAAAACACTTAATGCAAATACTACGAAAGCAGTAGCAAGCAATGTATGGACACTGACCAGCAGGGAATATAAGAATCAAACTGTTGCAAAGCTTGGCAACATAGCAAATCTATATGATCTGGCATGGCAGGGCAAAGTTCTTACGGAGGGATTCGACGTAGAAGGCTGCGTTTCCATGGGATTTTATCCAAGGCTGATGCTTTCCGATGAGATGCAAAAATACCAGGAATATATCCCGCTTCCGACTTTGAACGATAGTCAAATACCAAATCTTGTCGAGGACGGCTGGGCAACAGAGGAACCGTATAATTCCCATGACCTTGCCAAGGGATATATAAAGCTTCGCTTCGAAAATACTGCAAATCTAAAAATCGACAGCGTAAGCATAGACGGACTTATTACCGAGGTCCTCACTCAGGGTGCCGCAGCGGACGGCCTGTATGACGTAATACTAAACGCGGAGGTGGATTTGACAAATCCGGAATATCTGTCTTCTTATAAGGTTACGGAAATAGGTTATACCGCAGGGACGGTAAAAAAGACCGCTAAATCTGATTATACGACCAGCAGAATCAGCTTCTGGAAAGAAGTAGCCACGCTCCAAGACTGGGCAAATATCAACAGCAAGATGAACTGGAACTATAAGCTGACAAAGGATATTGACTTTGGCACAGGACAGCCCCATCAAATAGTTATAAACGGCAACACGACAAATTTTACATCAGGAGGGGTGTTCGGCGGTAAGATCGATGGGCAGGAACATATCCTGAAGGGCATTGAGCTAAAAAATATGAAAAATACGTATGTATTTTATTCCCTGAACGGTGCTGAGATTTCAAACCTTTTCATAGAAGATATGACAATTACTGCCGCAGATAGCTTGAACGTAAGCGGAGCGGGATTTTTCAGGTATATGATCAGCTCAGAGGTAACGAATGTCCGCATCAGAAACAGCAGCATTTGCGGCAGCGGATATATAGGGATGCTTGTAGGTAATACCCAACGAAGTGTGATTGAGTACTGCTCGGCGAGTGGCTGCACCCTTACCGATGCAGGACTTGATTATCAGATGTATGCCGGAGGCCTGGCAGGATATGATACCCAAACCAGTATCAGGCACTGCTATACCCACGATATGACGATGGAGCTAATCCGTACCAATGTAGTAGACGGCATAGGCGGCCTGGCAGGATATGCGGCCTCAAATAACACAGAGGACTGCTATACCCATGGCTCCATACGCGCCTCCGGCAATTATGTGGGAGGCATAATCGGAAACTGTACCACCGGAGACCGTACGGATATGCGAAGATGCGTAAGCTACGTAGATATATTGCAAACCGCCGGCGACTATGCCGGGGGACTGTGGGGAAGTATGTATGATATACAGAACTCTGTAGCCATTGGAGATGTTAACGGAGCAGGAACGAATACAAACAGAGTTGCCGGAAAGACAACAGGCTCTAGGATAAGAGTTTACGCATACAAGGGCCAGCAGGTAACAGGCCTTACCGAAAACGACCTGGGCAATGCCACCGGGCTTTTGTCAGGGGATGCTCTTGGCTCCGCAGAGACATGGATGGACGATATCCGCCTCGGCAGCGACTGGGATTATTCGCCTGTTGAGGAAGGCTGTATGCCGATCCTGAATAACGATTGCACAAGAGAAGGCTGGACGCAGGCGCATATACCGCTGCCGGGACAGGCGGGAGATCCGTCCCTTGAGATTCTGGGAGCGGAGTATGCCGACGGGAAGTATATGCTGACCGCAAGACTCCTCCATCCAAAGGTGTCTGGAGAATATATCAAAGAACATCTAAAAATCGAATTTGACGGCATGGACATCAGCGACTCTGCCGTAACGGATCGCAAAGCAACTGTTATGGTAGAGTCTAGTGGAGATTCGCAAGAAACAAGGATAAGTATTACAACAGCAGGCTTCACCAAAGCCCTCGACAGCTACGCCCTCAAATTGAGTTATACCGAGGATAACGGTCGTCAGAGGCAGCTGACAAGCATGATACAGTATCTCAACCAGGACGAGAGCCTGCATATAAACTACTGGGAGGTTTCTGATCTTGACACATGGAACAGTGTGGTAAAAGACCACGGAAATACCGGAGAAAATATAAAGATCACCGGGCTGATTGATTTTGGCGGGAGGACAACGGAATTTAACGAGCTTGAATTTAACCGCATGGAGGGAAGCGGCGAGAATTCCGGATTTAAGAAGCTTGTATATATTTCTGGCGTAAAGGGTAGTCCATGGATTACCAAGGTGGGTCTTTTGATGACAGATCTGACCTTTGAGAATATGACATTTGAATTTTCGGATGTGAGCAGCTATCGAACCATGACCGCACCGATCATCAGCGGCGCCCAGGTGAGTAATGTTAAGCTGAAAGATATAAAAATATTCGCAAATAAAAACACAAGAAATTATTCGGGATTTTTCTCGGTTATCAGCGGCTCGGTGGATAATATTGACATATCCGGATTTTCGATTGAGGATAAGAGTACCGACGGCTCGCAAAGAAGCTATTGCGGAGCCCTCGCCGGATATACCAGCGGGGATATCAGCGATGTAAAGGCAAATAATGTTAAGATAAACATGCCTTTTACCCAATATACAGGAGGCATCGTAGGATCCCAGCAGACCTATGGCAAGAAATTGACCTATTGTTCCATAGAAGACTTCAGTATAGCCGGTGGGGAAATTGATGTAGGAGGTCTTGTCGGATTAGCTTATCCTTGCCCGGGCACAGGTAATAAAGCAAGTGATGGCAAGGTGAAGGGCGCAAGCCATGTAGGCGGACTTTATGGAAGAATGCAAAAGACAGGCACCTTTACTACTGACATCGAGGTGTCGGATGTTGAGGTTACTGCAACCACAGGGCATGCGGGAGGCATGACGGGGAGCACACTTCATATTGATCTCAATGGCGGCATCGTAAAAAATTGCACCGTCAAGGGCTTTAAATATGCCGGGGGGCTTTGCGGATATCCAAATGGTACACTGAGAATTTATAATTTGCAGGTGATAGGCTGCACGATTGAGAGTACGAGCACATCTCTAAACGGCACGGACTGCGCCGCCGGCGGCGTTATCGGCGCGCAAACAGCAACGAACCAGACTGTAGCATACTACGGCATAGCGGTGCGAGATTGCGCAATTGAGAGCCAGGAGAATGCCGGGGGATTTATGGGGCTCCTAAAGTATTCCATGGCGGGACTTGGTTCCGACAGGATTTATGTGGCAGAGGACGTGACCGTTACGGCGCGCAAAACTGCGGCTGGAGGGCTGATTGGATATACCAACATTCTTACACTCTCAAACTCCGCTTGCGGAGCTACCGTATATGCTGGTAATAACACGGCAGGAGGCCTTATAGGTCATGTGGAACCGCAAAACAGCACCATCATGGGAACGCTCCAAAAGCTTTATTATAAGGGAAAAGTCTCCGCAGGGAATGATTATGCTGCAGGCTTGATCGGCAAGATAAATTCCGGAGCCCTAAAAACCACCGATTCCAACATGAAAGGGCTTCTTTCGGCTGCCGATGTGCGCTGCAGCGGGGAGAATGTTTCACTTTGGATAAACGACAGCACCTCTACGGGTGATGCCGGGACCGGATATATTTATGTCTGGGAGGATTCTCTCATCAACGGACAGACCGCAAAGTCGCTGCTAAAGATGGCGGAGAGTGAGAACAAGACCACCTATGTTCTGCCGAAACGAACCGATAATAAGAGCCTCAGGGTAGCCACGTCAGAGCTGAAAGACAAGGACTTCTATAAGAATACGTTGCTCTTTGGGGACTCAGAGTGGGATTATAGCGGACTTACCGCTACCGCCTCAGATACAGGTGCCTCCGGCACGAAATATATGCCGTATACGAAAAACTATGATAAGACGGCGGTATTGGAATATGCATATCGAGACGCTGATGGAAATGCTGCGGGCATAAGGGTGCCTGGTAGCGGAGATACGACCTCGACTCCGGCGGTATACCCGTCGGGAGTGAATACGGTAAACATTGAGCTTGCCCTTGCCGAAGGTGCGAAATTTGCGACGGTAACAATAAACGGTAAGGATTACAATACGGACGAAAACGGCGTAATCACCATCAACTACGATTTCGGAACAGACTCCGACTTGACGGTTAACGGCGCAGATGATAAAATTTCATCAGATACCCTTTGCCGCAAGGTCATGACATACGGAGACTACTGGTACTATATAGCAAAAGACGGCGTCGTTCACTACGGCAAAGCTACCGGCACTTCGAAAGATGATATGAAAGAGTCCGGCACAGTCGATAATGTCACAGGAGCCCTTCATCTCTGGCAGGGTAAGGTTATGGCGGGTGGCGGGAAGTGCTACAGCCTTGAGGGCGGAAGCGCGAACCTTGTGGATACAGAGACAGTAAATTCTACAAAGAACCTCACGCAGCTTGTGGATTCTGACGAGAAAGAAACGAGCAGGCCTATCTGGCAGGACGAAAACCGCAATATATACTACAACTTCTCCCTGTATAATGGAGCGAAGGTTCCGTATCGGGTATTTATGCTTGACGGTGCCCCATATCTGGTTTCGGCATCTCAAAAGGTCATGGCAGACGGGGTAATACTCAGCAAAAAAACTGAGTTTGCCAATACGATAAAGTACTTTGCCCTGCTTGACGAAAAAAGCGGGCAGATTTCGGCATATCTGAGCGATATGAAGCTTGGAAGCATGACAAACAGCGGAATCCGGCATATATCCAATAACCTTGGTTATGGCGGGACGCTGCTGCTTGCTTACTACGGAGACGGCAAGGTTGTGGGAGTAGATTATACGACAGGCGATGAGATCGTCTCGACCCTGACGAAGGTCCAAAGCTTTACGCTTTATGCAAAGCGTGCGGTGAGAACTCTTGCCATGTTTAGGGGCGCAGGAGTCCTTGCGGCAGGCAGCGACTTTGCAGACGGCGAAAACTTGCAAAATTCCCTTGGGGAAAATACCGCCTCCGGCACCGGAAATGGCACCGGAAACAATTTGAACACGGGCAATGCCCTGGGCAGTGCAGGAACCTCAAATGCCGCAGGAAATTCGGATATGACAGGGGCATCGGATGCGGCCGGTACTTCGAACGCGGCAGGAACTTCGAACGCGGCAGGAACTTCGAACATAGCGGGAACCTCGAACTTAGATGGTAATTCGAATGCTGCGGGTAGCTCCGTCGATGCACCTGCCAGCTCGGGTACAGAGGGTAGCACCGTCGAAATATCCGGCAGCGCCTCAAACGGCATATCCGCTAATTCGGGCGCATCTGCCAGCTCAGGTACAGCCGGCAGCTCATCCACGGGCAGTACGGGTGATAGCACTGGCATTGCCGATGCGGGTAGCGGCAGCATGGATGATAACGCAGGTACCGTCGCCTCAGCTGCCGGCACAGAAAACGCTGGCACAGCAGGCAGCAGAGTAAACGCCGGCTCAGAGGGGGCTTCCAAGAGCGGCGAAATTGCCGAAGGAGAAGCGAAGGCTTATGCCGATACAAGCTCAGGCGATAAACTTGCAGGGCAAGAGGCGGCATTTGAACTTTTGGGAAAATCCGTCGTTGCCTTCTCAGAAAAGACCGGAAAGTACGAGCTGCTTGACACCGCAAGCCTTTTGAAAGGAAACGAAGTAACGAGAGTGGATGCCATTGCAGCAGAGAAAGCAAAGGAAGCAGCAAGTGAGGGCTCGGGAACCAACGCCGATTCCAAGCAGGATCCGGATACTAAAGAAGCCGACGATAGAACCGAAAAAGCCAAAAAGGACGGGGAGTTCTCCGTTGCATGGGGACTGAATCATAACCTCTATACAGGCGAAAAACAGGGCTTTATCCTGATAGGACTTGCGGCAGCGGTAGCGATAGCCGTCCTGACGGTGCTTTACCTCAAGATAATCCGTAAACGCCGGAGATAATCCTTTAGTTCAAAATAACCCGTAAATGCCGGAGATAAACGAGCAGATAAACAAGCAGATAAACAAAAAGAAAGGAAATATCATGTTTTGCAAAAGGAAATTTAAGCTGATCGCAGTAGCGCTGATTTTGGCGCTCGTTATGGGGATGACATCCTGCGGAATCGCGGGTTCTGACAGCTCGGATCGGGATGTGGAAACCCTTACTGCCACAATTTCAAAGGATCCGAAGTTTGACTCGGCGGTGCTTAGCCTGACAGAAGAAGATTTCAGCGAGGCGGGCTTTGCCCTGGGGGATAGCTTTTATGTGGAGTTCAGCAACGGCTACAGCCTCACGGATGTTCCCTATTACAACGGATACTATGTAAAAACAGGGAATCCGGTTATCGTGGCATATCCGAAGAACGAATATGTTTTGATAGCTGCCAATAATCGTGACTTTTGGACTCCGGCAGGCCTTGAGGATGGCGACACGGTGGAGATTACCCTGGCCACCGCAGGAAAATACAAGGCAACCCACGAGGCGCTGGGGCAGAGCTATTCCATGGACAGAAAGGACTATGAGAGCGACGAAGCCTTTGCAAACTTTCGGGCAATGTCCGGGGGTAGCCTAAAGGAAAACTTCCTTTTTAGAGGTGCATCTCCGGTGGATAACAGCAGAAGCAGAGCCGCTGTTGCGGATTCTCTGGTAAAGCAGGCGGGAATCACCTGTATCATCGACCTTGCGGATTCGGAAGCGGAAATGGAAGAATATATCGATTCAGAGGACTTTTCTTCCGAATATACGAAATCCCTTTATGAAGAGGGGCGGGATGTGCTGCTTGCCATGGGGGCAAACTACGATTCGCAGGAGTACAAAGAGAGCGTTGCGGCTGGAATGCGGCACCTGCTGAAATACGGCGGGCCAGCCTACATTCACTGCATGGAGGGAAAAGACCGCACAGGCTTTGTGTGCCTGCTGATCGAGGCTCTTATGGGGGCAGATTACGATGAGATGCGGGCTGACTATATGAAAACCTACGAGAATTACTACGGAATCACCGAGCAGGAAACACCGGAACGCTACGAAGCGGTGCTTTCGCTGTATTTCGACTCCTTCATGGAATATCTTGCCGGGATCGAGGGTACAGCCGATACCGCCGATACAGACAAGCTGAAATCCGCTGACTATGTAAAAGGCGCAAAATCCTACCTGACGGACTGCGGCATGACGGGTGAGGAAATCACCCGGCTGGTTGAATTGCTGTCGAAGTAGGTTGAAATAGCAGCTCCGATTCAAAGATATTCTTGCTTTTTCGACAAATTTTGCTTATAAATTAATAAAAAGAGTTGACAGGGAGTGCGAAGCTGAACGGAAATTGTGGAGATGTTATTCAAAGAACTGACAAGAGAAGAAGACCTTGAAATATCAAGACTTGACGGCTATGATGAAGGCGAGCGCGCCAGCTTCACAAAAGGTGAGCGCGCCGCCACGCCCTATTTCAGGTCAAGTTCCACCGGGCAATGGTCGGAGCCGATTATATCGGTGTGAATTTTGGCATCTTCGAGCCTTGCTTCCAGCCCCTTCGATACCAAAAAATAGTCGATTCTCCAGCCAGAATTACGCTCTCTGGCCTTGAATCGATAGGACCACCAGGAATAAATATCCCTGGTATCCGGATAAAAATACCGGAAGGTATCGATAAATCCGCTGTCCAACAGTTCCGTCATTTTCCCCCGCTCTTCGTCGGTAAATCCGGCATTATGCTTGTTGGCATTGGGATTTTTTAGGTCGATTTCCTCGTGAGCAACATTCATGTCACCAGTAACGATTACCGGCTTTTTTTCTTCCAGTTTCAGAAGATATTCACGGAAAGCGTCCTCCCAGGTCATGCGATAATCCAGCCTTGCCAGCTCGTTTTGGGAGTTCGGAGTATACACATCCACCATGAAGAAATCTTCAAATTCCAGCGTAATCACGCGTCCCTCCTTGTCGTGTTCCTCTATGCCGATTCCGTATGCGGCGGTCATCGGTTTGGTTTTCG
>CAVGEP010000048.1:0-9482 GCA_963628105.1 Alistipes communis | reverse complement strand
GTCGGATATCCTATCGAAAGATTTAAAAAAACGCGGCATGAAGTTCGTGGGAACCACCGTTATCTACTCTTATTTACAGGCGGTGGGGGTGATTTATTCCCACGAGGAGGGATGCTTCAAAAACACAATGGAAATAGGAAATATAATGGAAAAAGGAGAGCGCGATGACGGATGTAGTTGCTGCCCTTATATGGGATGATAATAGATTCATGATTTGCCAACGCCCCGCTCATAAGGCGAGAGGTCTCTTGTGGGAATTTGTGGGCGGAAAGGTGGAGCCGGGGGAGACGAAAGAGCAGGCGCTGATTCGCGAGTGCCGGGAGGAACTTGCAGTAACTATTCAGGTAGGTTCGATATTCATGGAGGTCATCCACGAATACCCCGACATGACAATAAAGCTCACTCTCTTTAATGCCACAATTTCCGAAGGCGTTCCGCAAATGCTGGAGCATAACGACATCCGCTGGATTAGCCCAGACGAAATTCCCCAATACGATTTCTGCCCGGCGGATACGGAAATCTTGAAAAAGCTACGCCTTGAGACGTTTACCCAAGAGGAAATAAAGGACCTCGCAGAAGAGGCGTCCCGGGTCATTCCCGAAAGGGTTCGCTATTATGCGCCGACTATCGGGGTAGACTACGGAAGAATCACAATACGGAGCCAGAAAACCCGCTGGGGCAGTTGCTCCTCAAAAGGGAACCTGAATTTTAACTGTCTCCTTATGCTGACGCCCCTTGAGGTCATCGACAGTGTTGTGGTACACGAGCTGTGCCACAGAAAGTATATGAACCATTCCAAGGCTTTCTATGCCGAGGTGGAAAGGGTTTTTCCGGACTATCGAAAATGGCACAAATGGCTGAAAGAAAACGGCCTATCCCTGATAAAGAGATTACCCCGGAAAAGGGAAGCACAATGACGGATGGTTAACGACCGTATATGGGACAAGCATAAATATTAAAGAGTAAAATACCGTCGCAATTAATTTAAGGAGGTACTTATGCTGTTTTGGTTTATTATGATAACTTGTGCAATTATACTTTGCGGCTCCTTTGTGATAATGATATTGACGGACAAAACAAAGGACGGCGGACGCAGACCCCGGATCCACTACAAGCGGGACTTCGAGGGCGAGGCGAAGTATCTGCTCAAAATCTGTCCGGCAAGTTCCAAAGCCTCAAAGGATCGACTTAGGATTCTCGGAGAGCTGTCATACGATAATGAAAAATTCTTTCTGCTGGAAGATTGCAAAGGCAGTTTTTATCTCAGAAAATATCAGACGCGAAGCGGCGAGGATAGGATAACTCGATATATTCTCAAAGATTTGACCGGCAAGGAAGCAAAAAAGCTGAAAAAGCAAGACTCTTTTGATAGGCTTTGTCTGGACAGCATCGGAAGAAGCGTCGCGAAAATAAATATAAATGCATGGGATAATATTGGTATGAAAGTTTTGATCAACACCTATCCGATTGAGGAGGATATCAAAGACCCGGTAAAAGCATCATATGAGCTGGAGAAAAAGTCGGTTGAGGCCTTTCTTGCAGATAATGCCAAGGATGCCGAAGAAAATGTACCTTTTATTAAAAAATACAACGTATCTCCTCCTAAGTGGTCAACTCCGAACATAAATGCCGAAGCTAACTGGCAGGAATGCAAAAGGCAGACAGACTACTCCCTGTACGTGACCCACGACTGGGACATTTTCAAAGACGAAAAATAGAGGAATTACCATGGAAACACAAAATAGTAGAAGAAATATTTTTATTGTAAACCCAAAGGCGGGACAGGGCAAGGGAAATGAAAAGTTTACCGAAAGAATAAGAACAGAAGCGGATAAACTGGGAATTCCCGTTGAAATTTACACTACCGCAGGGGTGGGCGACGCTGAGATTCTTGCAAGGCAGATTTCGGAGGAAGTCATAAAGAATATCCAATGCGAAATCAAAGAAAATATGAAAGGGAATATTAAAGACGAAATCCGAATCTTTGCCTGTGGCGGCGACGGTACCCTTAACGAGGTCCTGAACGGCGTAATCGGAAACGAAAATATTTCTGTCGGTGTGATTCCCATCGGCACTGGCAATGATTTTTGTAGAAACTTCCCAGAGGCGGGGGACTTTCTGGATATTGAGGCGCAGCTAAATTCCCGCAGCGCAAAATGCGACGCCATCAGATACAGCGGGCTTTTGGCAGGGAAACAGCAGACCAGATACTGTGCCAATATGTTTAATATCGGCTTTGACTGCAATGTGGTTGACCTGACGGCGACCCTCAAGAAATATCCGCTGTTGGCAGGCTCTATGGCATATCTTATAGCCGTTTTTGCTATTCTTGTCAAGAAAAAAGGCGCGAATCTAAAGGTAGAAATCGACGGTGAGCCAAAACACGACGGACCGCTGCTTCTCACGGCGGTTGCAAACGGTTCTTTCTGCGGAGGCGGCGTAAAAAGTTCCCCAAGGGCAAGGACGGACGACGGGCTGATGGATATCAACATCATATATAACGTGAAGCGGACGGAATTTATCAAAAAGTTCCCTTATTATTCAAAGGGCACTCACATGGAGCTTCCGGATATTTCCAAAATTCTGTATGCGGCACAGGCGAAAAAGATTGCGATAACCCCTAACGAGGGAACCATGCGGCTCTGCACCGACGGCGAAATCGTTGACGCAGGCAGGGTGGAGATGGAAGTGGTTCACGAGGCCTTCCGCTTCTTGATACCGCAGGATGTCGCGAAACAAGAGCCGGCGAAGCAAGACCCGGAGAAATAAAAGAACACGGCAAAAGGGGAGAAAAAATGGCTATTGAGCGAAAAAACAATCTCGGAACGATCAAACTAAATGACTATATATTCGCACAGATCGTGCGCACCTCGATTTCGAAGTGCACCGGCCGTGCATTTCATGCGTCCGAAAAAGGAAAACTCCTTGGTAACCAGGGACTCAAGACCGGCATCGGAGAAATCGCGTCGAACATCAAAATCCGCGAGGATGAGAAAAAAATTCATCTGGAATTTTATATAATAACGCTTTTCGGAGCGAGTATAATAAAGACTACCAGAGAAATATTAGAATATATCGAATACGAAATGAGAGGCCTTTTCCCGGAAAAGGGAGCAAATATTACTCTGAGAATAGTCGGAACGAAGGGAATCAGAACAAAGCGCATCGCAAAGCGCAATATAAAGATAGTGAAAAAATATGAAGCTTAGCGACAATATTTCCTGCCTCGTCGGTGTGGGGCAGAAACGGGCGGAGGCCCTGAAAAAACTAAATATACAGACAATCGGAGATTTGCTCGGCTTCTATCCGCGAAGATACGAAGACCGCAGGAATGTAATGACAATAATGCAGGCACCTACGGATACAGATGTCCTGGTAAGCGGCAAGGTAGTAGCTATGCGACTTTCGGGCAATCCATACAGCAGAAGCAGACTTCTCAAGGTAAGCGTTGAGGATAACACAGGCAGGGTCGAGCTTCTCTTTTTTAATGGGAAATATCTTGCAAACTATTTCAAAATCGGAAAAAAGCTGGTGCTCTTCGGCAAGATAACGATCCGAGGCGGAATCAGGCAAATGGCGCATCCGGAGTTTCATGTGCCGGGAGAAAAGGGCGATGTTCGCGGTCTGATTCCCGTTTATAAGCTTACGGACGGAATAACCCAAAACATGATAAGGACCTGGCAGCAGGAAATTATAGACAGCAGACTCACAGAAGAAATCAAGGAGTGGCTGCCTGACAGAATCGTAAGCCGGTGCAAGCTTTGCAGCCCGGCTTATGCGATTTCTAACATACACTTCCCAAAAGAAGAAAAAAATTTCTTTGAAGCAAAATATCGCCTGATTTTTGAGGAGCTACTGACGCTCCAGACGGGGCTTTTCTACATAAAAAACGGAAGCCTGAGCGCAGGAAACGCAGTTCAAGCATCAAAAGAAGTTTCGGCAAAAGAGTTTGAAAATTCATTTAAGTTTGAACTTACGGACAGCCAGAAAAGGGTTTTTGGCCAAATCGAAAAGGACATGGAAGCAAACAAAACCATGAATCGGCTGGTTCAGGGCGATGTGGGCTCCGGAAAGACAGCGGTGGCGGAGCTTGCCATGTTCAAGGCGGCAAAAAGCGGATTTCAGTCGGCGATGATGGCGCCAACGGAGCTACTGGCAAAGCAGCATTTTGCAGGACTTAGGCGGGATTTTGAGCCTTTCGGAGTGAAAGTCGGACTGCTCTCAGGCTCTCTGGGAGCAAAGGAACGCCGGGGAGTACTGGAAAAGCTACAATCCGGCGAGACGGACATTTTGGTAGGCACTCACGCCTTGATACAGGAGGATGTGAGCTTTGCAAATCTGGGACTTGTTATCACCGACGAGCAGCACAGGTTCGGTGTCAACCAGAGGGAACTTCTTTCTGCAAAGGGGAATAACCCGGATATCCTTGTCATGACGGCAACACCCATACCCAGGACGCTGGCGGTAGTGCTGTACGGAGACATGGATATTTCCGTAATCGACAGCCTGCCGAAAGGCCGAAAACCCATCCGAACCTTTGCAAGAAACGAAAATGCCAGAGAAAAGGTTTATGATTTTGTTCGGGACCAGGTTAAGCAGGGCAGACAGGCCTATGTTGTGGCGCCTCTCATCGAAGAGTCCGAAAAGATAAGCTGCCGCTCGGCAGAGGAAATCTACGAGGAGCTTAGCTCCCGCTATACGGATGTTCGTTTCGGCTTTGTTCATGGCAATATGAAGCAGGCGGAAAAAGATGCGGCAATGGAGCTTTTCGCCGCCGGAAAAACCGATGTGCTGGTTTCCACCGTGGTAATCGAAGTGGGAATCGACGTGCCAAACGCCACCGTTATGGTCATCGAAAACAGCGAAAGATTCGGGCTTGCTCAGCTGCACCAGCTCAGAGGCAGAGTCGGCAGAGGAAGCAGCCAGTCCTATTGCATTCTGATTTCTGACAGCGAAAGCAAGGTAGCAAAGAGAAGATCCGAAATCATGTGCGAAACTACCGACGGATTTGTGATTGCAGAGGAAGATCTGAAGCTGCGAGGCCCCGGAGAGCTTTTCGGAACGCGGCAGCACGGCTTGCCGGAACTCAATATCAGCGACCTTGTGAGAAACGCAAAGATCCTTGAACAGACAAAGGACATTGCCGCAAAAATTATAGAAGAGGACCCCAGACTCTTTAGCCTTGAAAACGCGGAGCTGAAATGCCGGGTTCAGAAGATGTTCGGCGACAAAATACAGCTCCGGCTGTGAACATGCCAATTCGCTATGTTTCAAATAAGGATTTTGCCAAATGCTTAAGTCAAGTCAAAAGAAAAATTTGATTTTGACACATATTTGAGTTAATATATTCTTATTATTATTTTTATGGAGAATTTTATGAGAATCATAACCGGAGATTTCAAGGGCAGGCGGCTTGAAATGCCTGTCGGAAACGATATAAGACCGACGACGGAGAAGGTAAAAGAAGCGCTTTTCAGCATGATTTCGGGGAATCTTTACGACGCAGTTTGCGCAGATCTTTTTAGCGGCACGGGAAACCTGGGACTTGAAGCCCTGTCAAGAGGCGCAGAAAAGTGCTATTTTGCGGATAACAGCAGGGCGAGCCTCGAACTTACCAAGCGGAATATAGCCATGTGCAGGGCTGAGGAACGCTCGACGGTTATTGCCGGGGACTATGAGCGGGCTCTGAGCCAAATCGCGGCAAAAAGGGAAAAAGTAGATATTTTTTTCTTAGATCCGCCCTACAAAAAAGGATTGTACGAAAGATGCTTTGAGCTTATCAAAGACCTTGAGCTGCTTTCAGAGGAGGGCATTATCGTAGCCGAACACGGAGCAAAGGATCATTTTCCGGACGAAATGGCAGGCTTTGAGAAGCTAAGGGACAGGACATATGGTAGTATAGGAATCACAATCTATGGCTGATTTTCTTTGATTTTGTTTGATTTTGTTTGATTTTACAACGGTTTTGCTGTGATTTAGCAGCCGCGGAAGACCGATTTTGTCTTGCCTAAGCGCAAGGTATATGATAAAATCAAATTTAGAATCGGGAGGCAAGTTATGGCAACGAAGGCTTTATATGCTGGCTCATTTGACCCCGTAACACTGGGTCATCTGGATATTATCGAAAGAGCAGCAAGAATTTTTGACGAAGTTGTGGTAGGGGTTGTTGTAAACCTCGAGAAGCACACGGTTTTTTCGTTTGATGAGAGGGTCAAGATGATCGAAAAGGTTACGCAGCACCTTCCCAACGTTTCTACGGGCATGTGCGACGGGCTTTTGGCCGATTATGTAAATTCAAATGGTTTTAATGTCGTTGTGAGAGGACTTCGAAGTGCGGATGATTTTGACGCCGAACAGCAGATGGCTCAGCTTCACATGCATCTTTATAACGAAGATACCGAAACGGTTTTTCTCATAGCAGACGCAAAATATGCATTCATCAGTTCTACGATGGCAAAGCAGGTGATCTCCCTGGGCGGAGACGGCTCTTGTTTGGTTCCGCCGTATGTTCTTGAGGAAATGAAAAGGAGAATGAAATGATGGAAGATACGATGAAGGTTTTGGAGTTGCTCGAAGAACTTGAGGACATAGTGGATTCGTCCACCAAGGTTCCGATGATGAGCAAGGTTATGGTCGAGTCTGAGGATATTTATAGCATCATCAAGGAGGTTAGACTCGCGCTTCCCGATGACGTGCAACAAGCAAAATGGATTCGCGACGAGAGAGACCGGATTCTTGCAGAGGCAAAGACCGAATACGAAAGAATCATCAAGGAAGCAAAAAAACAGGCAGATTATCTTGTAGAATCCGATGAAATTACCAACAGAGCAACCAAGCTTGCTCAAGAAATCAGACAGGATGCGGAGATCCACGCAAGGCTCCTCAAGATGAAAACCTATGACTATGTGGACAAGATGCTCTACGATATGCAGGCAAAGATGGACGAGCTGAACATGCGCTATTTCGGCGAAATGTACGCAAACCTCGAAAAAACCTTCGAGCAGATCAACCAAACGCTCAGCGAAAACAGAGATGAAATCAAGGACCTTGCATATAAGACCCAAAACGAAATAGAAGGACAGCAATAGAAACATGCCAGAAAATATACAAAAAAAAATGAAACGCCCGGCAGACTCAAACTTTTTTACGGACTATCCGGGATATAGCAGATTTGATTTTCTGGATTTTATGGTTCGTGTAACGGGCGGCCCCGGCGGAGAGGCATATTTGATTTTCGGAAGCGAGAAAACCGCACTGTACGATGCGGGAATGGCCTGCTTTTCGGATAATCTTATTTTCAATATAGAGCTTGCATTGGCAGAGGAAAAAAGGAGCCTGGACTATATCCTGATTTCCCATACGCACTATGATCACATCGGAGCGCTCCCTTATGTGCTTCAAAAATGGCCAAATGCGGTAGTCTGCGGCAACGAAAAGGCAAGCCGGGTATTTAAGAGCGAAACTGCCCTTGCTACAATTAAGAGCCTCGGGGATAATGCGAGCAGATTATACAGAAATGGCGAGATCGAAGTGCGGATTGACGGTATGCGAATCGACAAAATCCTAAAAGACGGCGACGAAATTCCACTGGGGGATAAAACCATAAGAGTGTTTGAAACAAAAGGCCATACGGACTGCTCTCTTTCTTTTTATATTCTGCCGGACAAAGTCCTCATCGCCAGCGAGTCCACCGGAACTCTGAGAGGCCCGGGGAGAATGCATACCGCACCGCTAAAAAGCGTGGCAGACAGCCTCGCCTCGGCAAACCGCCTGAAAACGCTGGATATTGCTTATTTAATCGTGCCTCATTACGGCATTTGTCCGCCGGAATACAGCTACAAGATCATCGATGAGTATATCGCCGAGCAAAAAAAGGAAAAGAAGCTTATCGAGGACTGCATCGCAAGAGGACTTTCGGCGGAGGAAATCTTCGAGGAACACAAGAAGCGTTACTGGACAGAAGAACGTGCAAAGGCGCAGCCCTTCAAGGCTTATGCGATGAATGCAAAAATTGTTATCAATCAGTTTCTCAAAGCGAGTGGAAAAAACAATTTATAATTTAACATAGTACTTTTCAGATTGACCGATTTATCCCGCTAAATCGGTCAATTGTTTTGTTCAAAAAAAGTGTTTTTTTCCATAAACACTTGAAAAGAAAAGACTTTGTGTTATCATTGAGTGTGGTTAAATTTATGTTAATTTTTATTCTTACGAGGTGAACAAAACATGGAACATAACAAGAAATTGGTTATCGATCCAAAATGGTGCAAGGGCTGCGGCATTTGCGTTGAATTTTGCCCGAAACACGTGCTGGGACTCGAGCACGAGAAGGTCAAAATAAATGATGCCGATGCTTGCATTATGTGCGGGCTTTGCGAGCTGCGCTGCCCGGATTACGCAATTTATATCGAGGAGGAGGCAAAATAATGGCTAAGAGATTTCAACTGCTGCAAGGCAACGAGGCCGTTGTGGAGGGAGCTATCGCCGCAGGAATGCGCTTTTATGCGGGATATCCGATTACGCCGTCGACAGAAATTGCAGAAAGAAGCGCTGTAAGACTTCCGCAGGTAGGCGGCAAGTTCATACAGATGGAAGACGAAATAGGCGGTATTGCCGCGGCTCTTGGGGCGTCCGTTGCAGGACTCAAAGCAATGACGGCAACATCAGGACCGGGATTTTCGTTAAAACAAGAAAATATCGGATATGCGTCAATCGCAGAAATTCCGATTGTAATAGTTGACGTGCAGAGAGAGGGCCCATCCACGGGACTTCCCACATCGCCGTCTCAGGGGGACCTCATGCAGTCAAAATGGGGAACCCACGGAGACCATCCCGTTATCGTAATTTCCCCGTCGTCGGTTCAGGAATGTTATACCGAAACCGTAAGAGCCTTTAACATGGCGGAGCGTTTCAGAGTTCCCGTTATCTTCCTCATGGACGAGATTATCGGACATCTGAGAGAAGGCTGCGAGATGATTCCCGCTGAGGAGCTTAAAATTTCAAACAGAAGAATCGACCGGAAATTTAACGGAAGCCTGGCTTATGCCGTTCAGGAGGGCAACTACGTACCGGAATATGCGCCTTTCGGCGAGGGAGACCATTTCAACGTAACGGGACTTTTCCACGATCTTGACGGATTCCCGACAAACGACAACGGCATCACGGACAGCCAGGAAAGAAGGCTTCTTGACAAGATAAGAATCAGACGGGATCGTATCGAAAAATGGGAAGAAGTTGACTGCGATGACTGCGAAACCCTAATCATCTGCTTCGGAGGCACAGCAAGAGCAGTAGAGGGAGCCATGGAAGAGTCTAAAAAATTTGACTTTATAAAACTTGGAATGTTCCGGCCGATTACAGTATGGCCTTTCCCGGAAGAAGCCCTGCTTAAGGTCATCAAAAATAACAAACACCTGAGACAGATTATCGTCGCTGAGCATAACGACGGTCAAATGCTTCTCGAAGTTCAGAGAGTCGTTGAG